>JAFYEE010000145.1 GCA_017544405.1 Lachnospiraceae bacterium | reverse complement strand
TCTTCTTATAAAAATGTGTTTTCATCATTTTTTGCCAAAATATCTTTTACCATAACCACCGGAAAAAGTAAAGTAAAACTGATGGAAAGAAAGGTACTTACGCAAAAAAAGCCGAAGCCGCAAACAACGAATGCGGCTTCGGACCTATTTACTTCTGCTCTTTTTTCACTTCCAGTGCCTGCTCCCGCAGCTCCCGTGCGTTGTCCAGGGAGGCTTTGGTCAGCTCGTCGGAGCCGAGGAGTCTTGCGATCTCACCGAGGCTCTCCTCTCCCTCCACGCGCCGTACATCGGTGATGGCGGAATCCTCCGAACTGCTCTTCTCGATCAGGAAATGTGCGTCGGCCATCGCCGCGATCTGCGGCAGGTGCGTGATACAGATCACCTGATGGGAGGCGCCCAAGCGCCCGAGCTGCCGGCTCACCTTCCAGGCGGTCCGTCCGCTGATCCCGGCATCGATCTCATCAAAGATCAGGGTTCCCACGCGGTCCCGGTCCGCGATCACGGTCTTGATCGCCAGCATCACGCGGGACAGTTCACCGCCGCTGGCCACGTCCTGCAAGGGACTTAAGGCTGCCCCGGGATTCGTGGAGATCCGAAATTCCACTTCATCAAATCCGTTCGGCCCTGCTTTTTCCGCTCTCGCGCAGGAAATCTCAAAGTCCACCGACGCAAAATTGAGCTCCAGAAGCGTATTTTTCAGCTCCTTTTGCAAAACCTTTGCCTGCTTCGTGCGGACGGCCGAAAGCTTCTCACACACCTTCTCCAGCTCCGCCTGTTCCGCGGCCAATCTGCTTTTCAGCTTCGTCAGGTAGGCGTCGTAATCGCTGTACTTGTCCAGCAGCGCCTGTTGCCGGGCCGCATAGGCCAGGACCTCCTCGATGGTCCGTCCGTACTTGTCCTTCAGATGGTTGACCAGATTCAGGCGATCCTCCACCTCGCGGAAGGTCTCCCCGTCAAATTCCGCATCCGACAGATAGGAGGAAATCCCCCGATTAAAATCCCCGAGCAGATCATCCAGCTCCGAGAGCTGCTGCTCGTATTCCTTCAGCCCCTCATCGTAGGGCGTGATGGCGATCAGGCTTCGAAGCGCGCGTGAGATCAGTTCCGCTGCCGAGCCGTCTTCCCCGCCGGTCGCGCCATAGCACTCCCCGAGCCCTTCCATGATCTTTTGCGAATTGACCATGCGCCGGTACTGCCGCTCCAGCTCCTCGTCCTCGCCGGGCGTTAAATGCGCATCGGCGATCTCCTTCGTCTCAAACTCCGCCAGGGCCTGTTCCTTGGCCATCAGATCCGTGTCCTTCTCCTCGCCCGCAAGCTCCTCCGTCGTGGCCTTTACGGCCGCATAAGCGGCGGCGACCTGCGCGGGAAGGTCCCCCAGCTGCTCTGCGCAGAAGGCATCCAGGATCTCCAGGTGCTTCCTTCGGTGCAGAAGGGATTCGTGTTCGTGCTGTCCGTGGATATCAATGAGGACAGAGGCGAGGTCCCGCACCTGACGGGCCGTCACGGTCTCCCCGTTGATCCTGCAGACGCTTTTGCCCTGGGCCATGCGCCTGGAGATCACGATGAGATCCTCCTCGGGCTCCTCCAGGTCCATCTCCCGCAGAACCTCCCGCACCTGGGGCGCATCCTCCCGGAACACCAGCTCCACAAAAGCACTGTCCGCGCCCTTCCGCAGCATGGAGGGGTCGAATTTTCCTCCCAGTGCAAGGTTGACCGAGCCCATCAGAAGGCTCTTGCCGGCGCCGGTCTCACCCGTCAGGATATTGAGACCCGGACCGAATTCCACCTCGGTCTCCTCCATCAGCGCCAGGTTCTTGACATGTAAACTTTCTAACATCCGTTCTCCTTCACAACTTCTCCGGAAGAAAGGCCTGCCCGGGCCTTTCAAAAATGCGACTTATCTCGCATTCAGCATTCCCGATATACGCTCGATCAGAGCGTCGGTGTCCCGTGCGCTGCGCATGGCGACGAAGATCGTATCGTCCCCCGCGATGCAGCCCAGGACCTGATCAAAATGCATGGCATCCACCGCGGCCGCAACCGCCATCGCCATGCCCGAGACCGTGCGGATCACCAGCATATTCTGCGCTTTGTCCATGGATACAAAGCCGTCGCGCAGCACGCGGATGAATTTATCGCCCAGATCCTCCGAATCCTTCGTCAGCGAAGCATACCTCTGTCCGCCGTCCGGAGCGGGCACCTTCGTGAGGTTCAGTTCCCGGATATCGCGGGAGATCGTGGCCTGCGTCACATGATACCCCTTCCCGCGAAGCCGGTCTGCCAGTTCTTCCTGTGTGGTAACCCTGTGTTGATCGATGAGTTCCAGGATCAGCTGCTGTCTCTGATTTTTGTTCATTATAATTTCTCCTGTAATACATTCAGAAAGCTGGTCTGCTCCAGACGGATCAGTTCCGTGGTCTTCTCGGACCGCACCACACGGATCTTGTCCCCCGTGCGGAGCTTGATCCCGGCCGTTCCGTCAAAGCTTGCCTCCACGTTCTGTTCGCTGCCGTCCTTGCCCGGAAGGACCTCCACGACGATCTCGTCCTCCGCGGAGAGCACGATGCTCCGCTGGTTCAGCGTATGCGGACAGATCGGCGTCAGGGTGATCATGTTGGCGCCGGGCTCCATGATGGGTCCGCCGGCCGACAGATTGTATCCGGTGGAGCCGGTCGGCGTGGTCAGGATCACGCCATCGGCATAGTAATCATGCAAAAACAGCCCGTTCACGAAGATGCGGAGCGCCAGGATCTGCAGACTTCCGCAGCGCGATACCACGATATCGTTCAGAGCCCAGTTTTCGGCGCTGTTGCCCGACGGGAAGAAAACCTGCCCGTTCAGCATCATGCGCAGCTGTACGGTATAGTCGCCTCTTACGATCTGCTGCAGCGCCTCCTCGATCCGGGAGGGCTCGATCTCGGTCAGATAGCCGAGCGTACCCATATTGACTCCGATCATCGGAACCATATATTCCTTGACCTGTCTGGCCGCCTGGAGCACGGTTCCGTCCCCTCCGAGCACCAGCATCAGATCCCCGTCCCGGATCTCTCCGTGCGGGAACACGAAATGCTCGATCCCAAGCCGCGTAAGTTCCGCGCGGACCCGCTGCGTCATTGCTCCGTCTTTGTCCTTGTAGGTATTGGGATATATCACGATCCGCATGACGAACTCTCTCCTTTTACACGCTTCGGCTGCTTTCTGACAGGCAGATCACATATCTGCTACAAAGTATGGGAGCCATCCACGATCCGGCTGATCTGGGCCTCCCATGCTTCCTGGCGCGAGCGCCCGCTTTTTTCCTCCGTAACCCGGCGCAGCAGCTCTTCCGCCTCCGCTTCGCCCAGCGCGCGGATCTCTTCGGAAAGGGCCGGCTCCTTTTTCAGCCGCAGGAGGTATTCGATGTTCCCCTCCGGCCCCTTGATCGGCGAATATTCCAGTCCGAGCACGGCGAACCCGATCAGATCCGCATAGTCCACGATCTTTTCGATCACCTCGCGGTGTGTGGCGGCCTCCCGCACGACACCGTTTTTGCCAACCTTCTCCCGCCCGGCCTCGAACTGCGGCTTGATCAGACAGACCATCTCCCCACCGTCTTTCAGAAGATTTCTGGCGGGGATCAGGATCTTGGTCAGCGAGATAAAGGAGACATCCACGCTGGCAAAATCCAGATCATCCGCGATGTCCTCCCGCGTCACGTAGCGGAAATTGGTCTGCTCCATCACCACGACGCGCGGATCGTTTCGCAGCTTCCAGGCGAGCTGTCCGTGCCCGACGTCCACCGAGTAGACCTTCTCTGCGCCGTTCTGCAGCATACAGTCCGTAAATCCGCCGGTGCTGGCCCCGATATCCATACAGATCCGGCCCTCCAGCGAAAAATCCCAGACCTGCATCGCCTTCTCCAGCTTCAGTCCCCCGCGGCTCACGTACGGAAGCGTATTGCCCCGCACCTCGAGCGCAAAGGGCCTGCTCAGATCAAACGTCGTCCCGGCCTTATCTTCCTTCTGCCCGTTGACATAGACATTTCCGGACATGATGATGGCTTTCGCCTTTTCCCTTGATGGCGCATATCCCTGCTCCACCAGTATGACATCCAGACGTTCCTTCATAGCTCCAATTCAACTTTTGCGATAATGCGCTCCGCCACGGACGCAGCGTCCATGCGCAGCTCTTTTCTCAGAAGATCCACCGATCCGTGCGGCACAAAGACATTCGGAATGCTGATGTTCAGGTATTCCGTTCCGATGCCCTCGCGGCTCATGAAATCCAGCACACGCTCGCCGAATCCTCCGTCCTCCACATTGTCCTCCATCGTCACCAGAAGGGAATGGTATCTGCAGGCTTCCCGGATGATCTCCTCATCGATCGGCTTGGCGAATCTGGCATTGATCAGGCTGACATGCATCCCTCTTTCCTTCAGGATCTCGCGCACCTGTTCCGCAATGGGCACCATGCTCCCGAGCGCCAGAAGGACGATATCATCCTCCCGGTAGATCCATTCCGCCCGGCCCTCTTCGATCGGAGAACGGAAGTCCTCCAGACCGTCGTATGCCTCGCCTCTCGGGTACCGGATGGCGATCGGCCGGCCCAGCTTCATGGCAAATTTGAGCATATCGGACAGCTCCCATTTATTCTTCGGAGCACAGATCACGAGTCCCGGGATCGAACCCAGATAGGACAGGTCAAAAATCCCCTGATGGGTCTCTCCGTCCGCCCCCACGAGGCCGGCACGGTCAATGGCAAAGATCACCGGCAGCTGCTGGATACAGACATCGTGCAGCACCTGGTCATAGGCCCTCTGCAGGAAGGAGGAATAGATCGCCACCACCGGCTTGTATCCGCCCGCAGCCAGCCCGGCGGCGAAGGTCACCGCATGCTGTTCCGCGATCCCCACATCGAAGAGCCAATCCGGGAATTTGTTCCGGAACCGCTTGAGTCCCGTGCCCTCGGACATGGCGGCCGTGACTGCCACCAGCTTCGGATCCCGCTCTCCCATCTTGAACATGACGGTGGAAAAAATATCGGTCCAGTTGGCCTTGTTGCGCGTGGTCTTCGGCACACCCGTCTCCACTTCAAACGGACTCGTTCCGTGGAACCTGGCCGGATGCCGCTCCGCCGGCGCATAGCCCTTTCCCTTTTGCGTGATCACATGGACGAGGACGGCCCGCTCGAAATGTTTTGCCTCCTGCAGCGCCCTGCGGACAGCTTCGATATTGTGCCCGTCCACCGGTCCGAGGTAGACAATGCCCATCTCCTCGAAGAGCATTCCGGGCATGATCAGGGATTTGACACTGTTCTTGGCTCTCCGGATGGTACTGATGATCCCGTCTCCCGTCTTCGAACCGACGAGTCTGTCATAAACACCCTTCTTCAGATCCAGATAGGGAACGGAGGTCCGGATGGAATTCAGATATTTCGGTATCCCTCCGACATTCTCGGAGATCGACATGTTATTGTCATTCAGGACGATGATCAGATTGGTGTCCATCTTGCCGGCATTGTTGAGCGCTTCGTAGGCCATGCCGCCGGTCAGGGAGCCGTCTCCGATCACGGCCACGATGGTCTCGTCTGTGCCGCGCATATCCCTTGCGGCCGCCATTCCGATAGCCGCGGAGATCGACGTGGAGCTGTGCCCCGTGTCAAAGCAGTCACAATCGCTCTCCTTTCGCTTCGGAAAGCCGCTCATCCCCCCGAACTGCCGGAGATGTTCAAAGCCCGCCTTGCGGCCGGTGAGGATCTTGTGCGTGTAGGACTGATGTCCCACGTCCCAGATCAGCTTGTCCTCGGGCAGATTCAGTTCCAGATGCAGCGCCATGGTCAGCTCCACGACGCCCAGATTCGGCCCCAGATGTCCCCCGGTCACACTTACCTTTTCGATCAGGAAGTCCCGGATCTCCTGGGCCAGCTGCGCATATTGTTCCGGCGGGATCTTACGGATATCTCCCACCTCTCTGATTTCATCCAGCAACATAGGCATTCTCTACTTTCTGCGATCGATGAGTGACAGGATCAGCGCCTCGATAAAGTCGTGCGAACCGGGAAGCGAAGCCAGCAGCTCCGTCGCCTCGCGTGAGAGGCGCTCTACCTCCCTGCCGGAAGCCTCCAGCCCGTGAAGCGTCACATAGGTCTGCTTATGATTGGCCGCATCACTTCCGACCTGCTTTCCAAGCTCCTGCGTATCTCCGATGACATCGAGCATATCGTCACGGATCTGGAAGGCCAGCCCGACATTGCGTCCGATCCGGTCCAGCCGGCCGAGCACTTCCTCGGACGCTCCCGCAAGAGCGCCTCCGATGCAGAGCGCCGAACAGATCAGCGCGCTGGTCTTGTGCGCGTGCACAAAAAGGATCTCCTCCTCCGTGAGCGCCCGCTCCAGCTTTTCCGCCTCGACGTCCACCACCTGTCCGCCCAACATGCCCTGCCAGCCGGCATTCTTCGCCAGGATCCCGAGTGCACGCACGCAGCGCCGCAGCTCCTCCTCTTCCATACACCGGTCGAAGGCCGCCTGCGTCACCTCAAAGGCATAATTCAGAAGGCCGTCCCCCGCGAGAATGCCCATGGCCTCCCCGTAGACCTTCCAGGTCGTCTCCCGCCCGCGGCGGTACGAATCATTGTCCATGGCAGGCAGATCATCGTGGACCAGGCTGTAGGTATGGATCAGTTCCAGAGCCGCGGCAAACGGCTCCGCAAGCCTCGCCTCTCCCCCGAGCATGGCATTTGTCTCCAGGAGCAGGATCGGACGAAGGCGCTTTCCCCCGGCCCGCACGCTGTAATTCATCGCCTGCAGCACGGTCTTCTGAAAGCCCTCCTCGCCCGGAAGGTATTCCTCCAGGATCCGTTCCGCCTCTTTTACTTTCTCCGCAAGCCGAAGCTCAAATGCTTCTTGTGTCATGAGCGCACCTTCTCTCTCGCAAATCTCTTTCGGAAATCTCCGGCAGTCCCGGTCACTCCTCACCTTCCGCATCCTCAAAGGGCACGGTCGTTCCGTCCGCGCGCAGAGCCTGCACCTTCTTCTCCACCTGATCCACCTGCTCGCTGCATTTTTTCAGAAGCTCCATACCCTTACTATAGGCCGTGAAGGTCTCCTCGAGGGACATCTCCTCCGACTCCATGCGCCCCACGATCTCCTGAAGCGCCTCAAAATCCTCTTCCAGACTGCGATTGTTCTTCTCTGCCATCACGCCCTCCCAATCTCTTCCACGACCGCGTTCATCTGCCCGTCGGTCACCGATATCTTTATCTTCTGCCCGATCTGCACCTGCTCCACGGACCGGATATTCTTCCCGTTCTCATCCGCGACATAGGAGTAGCCGCTGCTCAGCTTCCTGAGGGGAGACAAGCCGTCCAGCTTTGTCGCCAGCAGTGCCACCCGGTGCCGGGCCTCCTTCAGCTGCCGGTCCATGCTGAGCCCTATCACGGTCCGATCCTGCGCCAGATAGAGCCTTCGCTCCTCGAGCCGCCGGTCCATCTGCGGCTGTAGCAGACTCCGGATCTGAAGCAGATCGCTTCTTCGATCCGTCAGGCTCTGCCGCATCCCGCGTTCCAGCGTCCGCGCATCCTCACCGAGCTCCTCCCGGTAGCTTTTCAAAGTCTCCATCATACAGCGAAGCATCGTCTCCTGCATGCGCAAGAGCTCTTCTCTGCGGCGCTGCGTGCGATGATGCGGCGACTGGAACTGCAGCCGGTCCGACATCCGCATCAGATCCTTGCGCCAGCCGGTCAGGGAGCGGTTCATGGCTCCGTCCAGCCGACCGCTTAGATCATCGAGCGCCTGCAGAAACGGGAATATCTCGGCCGTAGCCATCTCCGCACCGCCCGAGGGCGTCGGAGCTCTCAGATCCGAGACAAAATCAATGATGGTGGTATCCGTCTCATGCCCGACCGCCGAGATGATCGGAACCGAACAGTGAAAGACGGCCTCCGCGACCGCCCGCTCATTGAAGGCCCAGAGATCCTCGATGGATCCGCCGCCGCGGCCGACGATCATCACATCCACGCCGTACGCTTCCAGCGCCCGAATCCCGGCGACAATGCTCGGGACGGCTTCACTCCCCTGCACCAGCGCCGGATACAGGACGATCTGCGCGTAAGGATTTCTCCGGCGTGTGATGTTTATGATATCCCGGACCGCCGCCCCCGTGGGAGCCGTTACCACGCCGATGACCTTCGGGAATCTCGGGATCGGTTTCTTGTATTCCGGGGCAAACATGCCCATCTCTTCCAGTTCCGTCTTCAGCGCCTCAAAGCGCTCATAGAGGGCACCGATCCCTCCCTGGAAAACCCTTCTCACATAGAGCTGGTACTGCCCGTAAGCCTCGTAGACCTCCACGTGTCCGGCCGCTTCCACCTCCATGCCGTTTTGCATGTGAAACTGCAAAGATGCGGCATCGGAACGGAACATGACGCAGCTGAGCACCCCGCCGGCATCCTTCAGAGAAAAATAAATATGCCCCGAGGAATGATACTTCAGATTGCTGACCTCCCCGCGCACACGGATCGAGGTCAGCACAGTATCCCTCCGGAGCATATCATGAATGTGTCTGTTTACTTGACTGACGGAATATACAACGGCCTCCGGCATCGTGTCCTCACCCCCGGGCACCGTATGCGGCAACCCCTTTTTAAGCCTTCTGAATCTTACTCAAAATCGCGTTGACAAAGCTTCCGGAGTTCTCCTGTCCGTAGCGTTTTGCCAGCTCCACCGCCTCATCGATGGCCACTCCCTCCGGAATGTCCTCGTCAAATTTCATCTCGTAGGCAGCCAGTCGCAAAACGGCCAGCTCCACCTTGCCGATCCGGGTCGTATCCCAGCCGGTGGTATTGTCATTGATCAGACGGTCCAGTTCCGGAATCCTGTCCAGGATGGCCTCATACTTTGCATGGATGTACTCCCGGTCCGACTCCTCCCAGTCCAGATTTTCCTCATCCTCACGAAAGAGTTCAAACTGATCCGGCAGATCTGCCGCATCATGAAATTCCACGCGAAACAGCATTTTAAAAATTCTGTCTCTCAGTTCATGTCTCGTCATAGATCCAAACCTCTTAATTCACATCTACGCCGATTACACGCACGTTGACATCATTCACCTTCAGGCCGGTCATGTTCTCCACCGCATTCTGTACCTTCGCCTGCACCTGCTGTCCGATGGAGGGCACGGGATATCCGTACTTCACCACCAGGGCGATCCCGATGCGGACCACGCCGCCGAGGATCTCCGCCTTCACTCCCTTCGAGGAAGGGGAAGCGTTCCGAAGGCCGACCTTGTTCATCATCTCACCGGTTGCGGAGGGTGCCACGGAGCTGACGCCTTCCACTTCCTGCGCAGCCAGTGCAGCGATATTCGCAACGACGTCATCGGCGATGAAAACCTCTCCGATATTCTCGCTGGTACGAAGCACTACCGTGCTCTTATCCGTCTTTTTTCTGGCGGTACCCGCCTTGCCGGCACCGGTACCTCTACTGGATGTCTTAGCAGCCATATATGTCTCCTTTTCCGGTCGGCAAGCCGACCCTTGTTTGATTATAGCACAGCGCCAGTGGGTTTGCTATGCTTAATTTCGGCTGAATTCGCTGAGCTTCAGACCCGGATTACGGTCCTGCGTCATGCCCACGGACCAGGGATTGACAAAGAGTAAAAGCGGGTTCCCCTTCATGTCAACGACCTTCTTCATATCCGAAGTACCGGTCAGCTTCTCCATATCGACCTCGTCCTTGTTCTCGACCCAGCGGATATGCTCATAGGGCAGGTTTTCCAGCTTGATCTCCACATTGTACTCATTCTCCAGACGGTACTTGAGCACGTCAAACTGCAGCACGCCGACGACGCCGACGATGATCTCCTCGAGGCCGGAATGCAGCTCCTGGAAGATCTGGATGGCCCCCTCCTGCGCGATCTGCTGTACGCCCTTCACAAACTGCTTGCGCTTCATGGTATCCATCTGGCGCACCCGCGCAAAATGCTCCGGTGCAAAGGTCGGGATCCCCTCGTAACGGAAGTTCGACTTCGGCGCGCAAAGCGTATCGCCGATGGAAAAGATCCCGGGATCAAAGACGCCGATGATATCCCCCGCATAGGCTTCGCTCAGGATCTTGCGTTCATCCGCCATGATCTGCTGCGGCTGTGACAGACGCATCACTTTTCCGCCCTGCACGTGGCGCACTTCCTCATTCGCATCGTATTTTCCGGAGCAGATCCGCATGAAGGCCACGCGGTCGCGGTGGGCCTTATTCATATTCGCCTGGATCTTGAAGACAAACGCCGAAAAATCCTCCTTCACCGGATCGATCAGCCCGCAGTCGGCCATTCTCGGAAGCGGTGTCGTCGCCATATTCAGGAAATGGCGCAGGAAGATCTCCACGCCGAAATTGGTCAGTGCCGACCCGAAGCAAACCGGAGTCAGTTCTCCTGCCCGGACGACATCCAGATCGAATTCCGCGCCCGCGCCGTCCAAAAGCTCAATCTCCTCAAAGAGCTTGTCCGCAGCCGCATCCCCGATGGTATCCCGCAGGAGCTTATCGTCGCTGACCGGGATCACGGTCGCAATTCCCTCCTTCGTGCCCTTCTCGGTATCGGAATAGCAGATGACGCTCCGGCTGTCCCGGTCATAGACGCCCTTGAATTCCTTACCGGAACCGATGGGCCAGTTGATCGGGCAGGTGGCGATGCCCAGCTCCTTCTCGATATCGTCGAGGAGGTCGAAGGTATCCATCGCGTCACGGTCCAGCTTGTTGATAAAGGTAAAAATCGGGATCTTGCGCATGACACAGACTTTGAAGAGCTTTCTGGTCTGCGCCTCAACGCCCTTGGATCCGTCAATGACCATGACCGCGGAGTCCGCCGCCATCAGGGTGCGGTAGGTATCCTCGGAGAAGTCCTGGTGACCCGGGGTGTCGAGAATATTGATGCAGTATCCGTCATATTCGAACTGCAGAACGGAGGAGGTGACGGAGATACCTCTCTCCTTCTCGATCTCCATCCAGTCGGAGACCGCATGCCGCGCGGTGGCCTTTCCCTTGACCGAACCGGCGAGGTTGATCGCTCCGCCGTAGAGCAGGAACTTCTCGGTGAGCGTGGTTTTACCGGCGTCGGGGTGCGAAATGATCGCAAAGGTGCGCCGGCGGTTGATTTCTTTTTCCAGATCTGACATAGATTTATCCTCACATATTCATCATGTTCTTAAGTTGATATCATCATTTTAACCGGCAATATTCACGGAAGTTACGGCATCAAGCGTGAAATGTTCTCATCGGGGACGTTCGCACTCCGGTGCACTGACGTAGCGGTACATAACGGGACAAAGTACGTCCCGTAAGTACCGACGTCAGCTGCACGGCCCCGATTGAGAATCATTTCACGTTTGATGCCTCTGCATGCCGCGAGTCTAAGAAACCGGTCCTGCAGCCCGTTCAAAAAAAGAAACGGTACAATTTTATAAACGATGATTCTATATTCCTCCCGGAACAGGCCGGATGTGAGGCTTTCACAAATCCTTCAGCATACTTCTCCCTTCAAACTGCGGGGTGATCCCGAAATAATCCAGCACGGTGGCGCCGACATCCGCGAACGTGGAACGGGTCCCGAGATCGGCCGGATGCAGGGAAGGTCCCCAGAGCAGCATCGGCACATACTCCCGCGTGTGGTCCGTCGTGCGCGTATACGAGGGATCGCATCCGTGATCCGCCGTGATCAGCAGCAGATCCTCCTCCCGGAGCTTGTCCATCATCGCACCCAGATGCTGGTCGAAATACGTCAGAGCCGCCGCATAACCATCGATGTCTCTGCGGTGTCCGTAGATCATATCCGTATCCACCAGATTGACAAAGCACAGCCCGTCAAAATCGCGGTCCATCCACGCGAGGGTCCGATCGATCCCGTCCGGATTGCCCGTCGTGTAGACATGCTCCGTGATCCCTCTGCCCACGAAGATGTCCTGGATCTTGCCGATCGCCAGCACATCCTTGCCGGCCTCCTTCAGCTGATCCAGCATCGTAACGGAAGGCGGAAGCAGGGAAAAATCATGGCGCCGCGCCGTGCGCGTAAAGCCTTCAGCCGCGTTTCCCAGAAACGGGCGCGCGATCACGCGTCCCACACCGTGCCTGCCCTGCAGGATCTCCCGCGCCATGCGGCAGTATTCATACAGCGTCTCCACCGGCACGATCTCCTCATGCGCGGCGATCTGAAAGACGGAATCCGCGGAGGTATAGACGATCAGGTCTCCCGTCCGCATATGCTCCTCGCCATAGTCCCGGATGACATCCGTCCCGGAATAGGGCTTATTGCACAGGACTCCGCGCCCGGTTGCCTTCCGGAAGGCCTCAAGCACCTCCTCGGGGAAGCCGTCCGGGTATGTGGGAAGCGGATCCTTCGAATAGACCCCCGCCAGTTCCCAGTGTCCGATGGTGGTATCCTTGCCGGCGCTGCGCTCCCGGAGCCTGGCTATGACACCGGTGTGCTCCGTTCCGCGGTCAAATCCTTCCGCCACCTCCACCCCTTCGATCTGAAAGAGGCCGAGCTTTTTCATCTGCGGCACGTCCAGCTTCGCCGATGTCGTCACCGCACGGATCGTGCTGACGTTATAATCTCCAAAGGCTTCCGAATCCGGGGCCGCCCCGCATCCGAAGCTGTCCAGAACGATGATAAAGAATCGTTTCATAACCTTTCCTCATTCGCATTTACATATCTGCGGACATAAGCAATCAAGATATTATACCCGAAAATCCCACCCGGGGCAATTTCATTTTCAGGAAGCCCCAAAAGAAAAGCCCCGGAATACACTTCCGGGACTTTCTCCGCGCCTTTACGGCGCAACCTGTGTTTTCATGACCTTGTCGATGGCCTTGCGGACCGGCCGGTAAAGCACCAGCATCAGGACAAAATTGCCGACACAGTGCACCAGATCGTAAGGAATCCCCGCGATCCACCAGGCCAGTTGCGTGTGAAGGCCGTTCTTAAGCCCGCCCTCTCCGATGCCGATGACGAGATATACCAGACTGCACAGATACCCGAAGGACAGTCCGAAGCCTCCGGACAGGATCGCCCAGAAGAGCGGTTCCTCGCGCCTGCGGAAGATCCGGGTCAGACACGCCAGCAGCGGCCAGACATACAGATACATGATCCACCAGAGGTGGATCCCGTAGATCATGCCTTCGATCACGATAAAAATCGGGACGATCGCCAGAATGCGCCATCCGAAGGTGAGGGTAAAAAGGATCAGCCAGAAGCTGGTCAGCTCTATATTCGGCAGGAAGGATAGAGCTGCCTTGGATACTTCGATGACTGCCACCATCAGACCGACATAGGCAATGTCAAGTGTCGAGATTTTGAAATTCTTCTTCTCCATCGCAGCACCTCCAGGCAATAGATCGTTCTGTCCGGAATGCGACTCAGAAGGAAGCTGCTTCGTAGCGGATGGAGAAGGCATCCTGATCATTTACCGGCTGCGAATCCACCCCGTACTGACAGTAATCTCCGTTGACATAGAAGGCCCAATAAGCGTTGTCCGTCGCATAGACGGCGCTCTCGCCGTTGACGACCTCCACCATCATACCGTACTCACTGTCGGTTCCGCTGTAGGTCAGTCCGTCCGCTTCATCCATGGCCTGGCGCAGATATTCAGCATCCGTGTCTACTTTATAGACCGTGGAATTGCCCTCGCTGTTCACCACCTCGATGGTGATGGACTTGGCACCCTTTCCCGGCTTCTCACGGAGGCACGCGTAGAGGACACATGCCAACCCGATCAGTACCACCAGACATACCAATCCGATGACCAAACCTTTTTTACTGCTTTTCTTTGTTTCCATTTTTCATTTCTCCTCTTTTCGGATTATTTGTCAAAAAAGGATATAAATGAAAGGGCATCCGTCCTGCCACGGATGCCCTCGCAGATCTCGGCACATGCCAAGAGATCCATACTTTCGCATGGATTTCAAATCTGCACAAACCAATTCCGCGTGGTCTGCAGTCCTACGTTTCAGGCAGGTCTCCTGACTCGGATCTCAACGCACATTCGCTGCCTTCCCGGCTCCTTCCTCTGACTTTACGAAGGTCGGACCCAGTGGCCTGTCCGCTACGACAGACGCTTCCTGCACTCCTTCCATACAGTGACGCGATCGCGCAGGCCTCTCACCTGCTTCCCTATTCTCCGAAACCGGGGAATTCCTCTCGGAATCAGCCTCCCCATCGGCACCTGAACGTCCTGTTTCTGACGGACACATATTATCAAATCCCCGGGAAAGATGCAATCCCGTTATGAGTGTGCTATAATGACTTTTTGCAGATGCGAAAAGCCTGCAAAACGGCTGGATACCGTATCAATATCAGATTTGGAGAACTTTGATGAATATTATTATCGTTGGCTGCGGAAAAGTCGGAACCACTCTGGCTCAGCAGCTGGGCAGCGAAAAACATGACATCACCCTCATAGACAGCAACCCGGAGCGCATCTCCTCACTGGCGGATTCGCTCGATGCCAAGGTGCTGCAGGGCAACGGCGTCAGCTTCAAGATGCTTCAGGAAGCCGGGATCTCCCGTGCGGATCTGCTGATCGCCGTCACCGGCTCCGATGAGGAGAACCTGCTCTGCTGCTGCATCGCCAAGAAAGCAGGACACTGCAAGACCATCGCCCGCGTGCGCAACCCGATCTACAATAACGACGTTGCCTTCCTGCGCGACGAGCTCGGGCTGGCCATGATCATCAATCCGGAGCTGATGTGTGCGAACGAGATCGCCCGCATTTTCCAGTTCCCTTCCGCCATCAAGATCGAATCCTTCTCCAAGGGACTCGTGGAGATGATCCACTTCCGTGTCACCGGGGACTGTCTGCTCTCCGGCTACCCCTTGATGAACATCCGCTCCAAGCTCGGCGTGGATGTGCTGATCGCCTGCGTGACCCGCGGGGAGGAACTGATCATTCCGCGCGGCGATTTTGTCTTCCGCGAGGGCGATGTGATCGCCTTTCTCGCCAAGCCGCAGATCACGACCGAATTTTTCAACAAGATCGGTTTCCAGACCGGTCGTATCCGCACCGCCATGCTGATCGGCGGTGGCAAGATCAGCTACTATCTCGCGCAGCGCCTTCTGCTCGGCGGCATCGACACCAAGATCATCGAACAGGATTATGACCGGTGCAAGGAGCTCAGCGAGCTGCTCCCCAAGGCGACGATCATCTGCGGAGACGGAACGGATGAAAAGCTGCTGAAACAGGAAGGCATGGAAAATGTGGACGGCTTTGCCGCTCTGACCGGTCTCGATGAGGAGAATATCCTCGTCAGCCTGCTGGCCAAGAAGATCTCGAAGGCCAAGATCATCACCAAGATCAACCGCATCAATTTCAATTCCGTGCTGGGCGAGCTGCAGATCGATACCACGACCTTCCCCCGCCTGTTGACCGCGGACACCATCGTGCGTTACGCGCGCTCCCTCGACGCCGCCTCCGACAATGTGGAGAATCTCTACCGCATCGAGGATGGCAAGGCGGAAGCCCTCGAATTCTACATCGACAAGGAGAGCCGGGTCACCGGCACCCCCATCGCCGGCCTCAAGCTCCGCAGCAATCTCACCATCTGCTCCATCAACCGCAAAGGAAGGCTCCTTCTTCCGACCGGTGCGGATTCCCTGCAGGTCGGTGATTATGTCATCGTGGTCACCACCAATCCGGGCATGAATGACATCACCGATATCCTTCAGGCCTGAGCGTATCCTTTCCGAACCGATTATGAAACAAAACCCGAGGTTGTCATGAATATTAACATGGTCTTATATATCATCGGATGGATCCTGGAATTCGAAGCCGCCTTTATGCTTCTGCCCGGGATCGTCGGACTGATTTACGGGGAACCGGCCGCAGCGCTCTCCTATTTCGGAACCGCTGTCTTTACCTTCCTGGCCGGACTGCTTTTCAAGATGAAAAAGCCGCGCACCATGGATCTGTACATGCGCGAAGGCTTTGCCACCGTCGCGCTCGGCTGGATGTCCATGGGACTCTTCGGCGCGATCCCCTTTGTTCTGTGCGGGGATATTCCCGATTATGTAAATGCCGTATTCGAGGCCATCTCCGGCTTTACCTCCACCGGAGCGAGCATCCTGAGCGATGTGGAAGCGCTGACGCATGCCGGCCTGTTCTGGCGCAGCTTTACCCACTGGATCGGCGGCATGGGGGTCTGTGTCTTCATCATGGCGATTCTCCCTCTGATGGGCGGCTCCACCATGAACCTGATGAAGGCGGAAAGCACCGGCCCCTCCGTGAGCAAGCTGGTTCCGCGTGTCCGCGATTCGGCCAAGATCCTGTACCAGATTTATTTTTTCCTGACGATTGTGTCGATCATCGTCTACCTGTTCTGCGGGCTGAACCTCTTTGAGGCGCTCTGCATCTCCTTCGGAACGCTCGGGACCGGCGGTTTCGGCGTCCTGAATACTTCCGTCGCATCCTACTCCGCGGCGGCGCAGTGGGCCATCGGCATTTTCATGGTGCTGGCAGGCATCAATTACACGGCATATTTTTACCTGATGCAAAAAGAATGGAAAAATGCCTTTTCCATCGAGGAAGTCCGCTGGTATCTCCTTCTGGTGGTCGTGGCCACATTTGCCATCACCCTGAACATCCGCCCTCTGCACGCCGGATTCGAGGAAAGCCTGCGCGCCGCGTTTTTCCAGGTGGCCTCCATCGTCACCACCACCGGCTTTTCCACGGAGGACTTTGATCTGTGGCCGAGCTTTTCCAAGATGATCCTGTTGCTTCTCATGTTCATCGGTGCTTGCTCCGGCTCCACCGCGGGCGGCATGAAGATCTCCCGTGTGGTGATCTATATCAAGAGCCTGCGAAAAGAGCTCTCCACCATGGTGCATCCCCGTCTGGTGCGCAAGCTCCGCATGGACGGACATGTGGTGGCCGAGGATACCGTGCGTTCCACCGGTGTCTACCTCATGGCCTATGTCCTGATCCTGGCCGTGTCCGTTCTGCTGATCTCGCCGGACGGATTCGACTTTACCACCAATTTTACCGCGGGGGCGGCTACCTTCAACAATATCGGCCCCGGCCTCGCCGGCGTCGGTCCCACGCGCAATTATTTTGATTACAGTGTCTTTTCCAAGATCGTTCTGATCTTTGATATGCTGGCAGGACGCCTCGAACTCTTCCCGCTGCTGATCTTATTCAAAGCAGGGTGTTGGAAAAAATACTGATTCGTGTTATAGTGGTTAGAGACATCGAACCTGTTCCTGCGGTTCGAAAATAACCATTGGGGGTCCATCCTATGAAAAATATGAATTCGGAAACCGAATCTGCGGAAGATTATCTTGAATCCATCCTGATCATCAACGAAAAAAAGCCCGTGGTCCGCTCCGTGGACATTGCGAACGAGCTCGGATACAAAAAGTCGAGCGTCAGCGTGGCCATGAAGAATCTCCGCGAGAAAAACTATATCACCGTATCCGATGAGGGATATATCTATCTGACGGAGTCCGGTCGCGAGATCGCCGAGATGATCTACGAGCGTCATAAGCTGCTGACCGGATGGCTGATGCAGCTCGGCATCGATCCCGAGGTCGCACAGAATGACGCCTGCCGGATCGAGCATGATCTCTCCAAGGAGACCTTTGCCGCGATCAAGAAGTACATCGAGACGCACGCCTCCTGACCGATGACAGCCCGTCCGTCACACAAAAAGCCCGAAGCTAAACGCTTCGGGCTTTTCTTTAATCCGTCCAGGTATTCACATTGTGGTACAGGCGATAATAACCCTTGCCGAGGTTCTGCGCTTCGAGCAGGATGTTGAAATGATCCATGCCCAGCGTCTTAAGCGCCGCGTTCACATAGCCGGTCTCATAGGCCCCGGTCCCGTACTCGGACTCGAGCCGGTTAAAGAGCGTCTCCGGAACCACATTGCTGAAATGCTGCTGACCGCTTCCCGCCGCCACCATCTGGGAGAGGCAGTCGGCATAATAATCATTCAGCGTCCATTCCACATCCGCATCCGTCAGCCCCAGGGAAGAAAGCGTCTCCTCCAGGGTCGGAGTCTGACTCTGCTCTCCGGATCCGTCCGCCGTGCCGGAGCCGCCGCCCTGTCCGGAGGAATCTCCCCCGCCGGTGCCGGCATTCCCGCCGCTTCCGTTTCCGCCGTTTCCGCCGCTTCCTCCATTACCGGAGCCGCCGTCCGGGGAGGTATCGACATAGCCTGTATTGGGCCAGTGATCGGGATACCGAAGCGGCTTGGCGGGATCATCGTTGATGTAGAAGGAATAATCCTCGATCTGGGGGCGGATGGTTCCGTCATCCTCCACGGCCACCTCCGCCGTGCCGTCCTCCAGCCCGCGATAGAGGGTCCCCGTGCAGGCCGGGAGCTTCACCGACAGGCTCGTCCGCACATGATTGCCCGCATAATCCACATCCGTCCGGTTGAAATAATCGTAGGTGGAAGGATCCGTATCGTCCCAGGTCGCATCCACGTTGTAATATCCGTCCGAGAGCTTGACGATGTTCCAGGCATGGCTCTCCGTCGTCATGCCCGTGCAGTAATAGCAGGGAATCCCGAGCTTTTGCATCACATACTGAAAGGCTCTCGCGTACCCGGCACAGACCGTCTCTCCTCCGACCAGCGCACTGTAGGCGCTCTGGTCATACGCTGTGCCGTCGCGGTATTCTACGGTCGTGATCAGCGCATCATGCACCAGCTTTTCCTTCGGGTAGTCCCCGGCCAGCATCTCTGCGGCCGTCACGATATTCTGTGCCGCCGCCTCGAAGCGCTCCGTCTCCTCCTCCAGGCGATCCGCCAGGTCATAGTAGGCCAGGTCCACCTCGACGATATTGCCACCCTCGAGGTACTTGACCGTGTAGGAGGACTCCACATAGAAAAGCTCCGGGTGGTCGTTCATCACCGCCTCAAAGCAGTCCTGCAGCTTCGCGACGGATACCGCGGTCACGGGCGTAAAGGCCGCCTGAAGCGCCTTTGCGTTTGCAAGGATCTGCCGGTAGATCTTCTGCCCGTCCTCGTCCAGCATGGAATAATACGGGTACATCTCCTCATCGAAGGTCAGATCCTCGCCGGTCTCTCCTTCTCCGACCTCCGAGAGAGAATCGCCCGCTTCCGCTTCGCCGATCTCCTCCTGCTGACCGAAGATCGGCTGGTAGCCGTTCAGATCCGCCACATTTTCCGGCACATCCGTCACTTCTCCCGTCAGCTCGTAGGTCAGATCCGCCAATACCAGCGTTCCCACCGTATTTTCCTGCGTCTGCTGCTCTTCCTTATCCGGTTTTTCCAGAAGGCCCTTCACGTTGCCGTCGCCGTACAGGATCGTCGCAAGCGATTGTGTCATGCTCGGATTCATGGCGCAGATCAGCACCACCGTAAATATGGCGATGATCAGCACCAGAAGGGCGCCAAATAATTTTTTCAATGCTTTCATGCCCTTATTTTAGCATTTCGGCAGGGGAAAGAAAACGAATCACCGAAATATTTTTCATTGAAAGGGTACCCCGAAAATGATAAAATACCACTCGGACAGTAACGTCGGTTCCGTTAGGACTTAAGACAAGGATAAGGAGGATGTGTATGGACGCTATTACCTGTATTGAGAGTCGCAGAAGCATTCGCAGCTTTGACCAGAGCCGCCCGGTATCCCATGAGACGATCGAAAGAATTGTCGCTGCCGCAGCCTTTGCTCCGAGCTGGAAGAATACCCAGATCACCCGTTACATCGCTCTGGAGAGCGAGGCCAAGGAGAAGCTCGCGCAGTGCACCAATATCTGGCCGAAGAACGGGGATATCATCCGCAGCGCATCCGCTGTCATCGCTGTCACCTTTGTAAGCGGCCGTTCCGGCTATGAGCGGGACGGATCCTTCTCCACTCCGCTGGAGGATCGCTGGCAGTATTTTGATACCGGTATCGCAACGGAGGCATTTCTCCTTGCCGCACATACCGAAGGAGTCGGAAGTGTTGTCCTCGGTCTCTACGATGACAATGCAGCCGACGTGATCGGTGTTCCCGAAGGACAGAAGCTGGTGGCGCTTATTCCCATCGGCTATCATACCGATTCCCCCGCGTGCCCGCCCCGCAAGACGGCAGCGGATTTATTATCCTATCGTTCCTGAACATCAGAGCCGAAGATTTTTTCTTCGGCTCTTTTCCTGCGCGGCCGGTGGGCTTTCCGTTCCGTTTGGCCGCACGCAGGTACCATGGTTAAACCGCATCATAACACAGAAGGAGAAAAAGAATGCGACATCTGATGAGTCCTCTGGACTTCTCGGTGGAGGAACTCGACCAGCTCTTTGATCTGGCCTCCGACATCGAACACACCCCCGAAAAATATGCACACACCTGCGAGGGCAAGATCCTGGCGACCTGCTTCTACGAGCCCAGCACCCGCACCCGCCTGTCCTTCGAATCCGCCATGACCAGACTCGGCGGAAAGGTCATCGGATTTGCCGACGCCAATTCCTCCTCGGCCGCCAAGGGAGAGAGCGTATCCGACACGATCCGCGTCGTCTCCTGCTACGCGGACATCTGCGCGATGCGTCACCCGAAGGAAGGTGCCCCCATGGTCGCGGCGACCAAATCCCTGATCCCCGTGATCAACGCAGGCGACGGCGGTCATCAGCATCCGACCCAGACTCTGACCGACCTCATGACCATCCGCTCCCTGAACGGCAAGCTCGGAGACTTTACGATCGGCCTGTGCGGCGATCTGAAATTCGGCCGCACGGTTCACTCCCTGATCAATGCGCTGGTGCGCTATGAGGGGATCCGTTTCGTCTTCATCTCCCCCCAGGAGCTGCGCGTTCCCGATTACATCACCGACATGCTCTGTGAGAAAGGCATCCCCTACACCGAGGAGATCCGCCTCGAGACCGTGATGCCCGACCTGGATCTGCTCTACATGACCCGCGTCCAGAAAGAGCGCTTCTTCAACGAGGAGGATTATGTACGTCTGAAGGATTTCTACATCCTCGACAAGGCAAAGCTCTCCCTGGCAAAAGAGAATATGCTGGTGCTCCATCCCCTTCCGAGAGTCAACGAGATCTCCGTGGACGTGGATGAGGATCCGAGAGCAGCCTATTTCAAACAGGCACAATACGGCGTATACGTGAGAATGGCACTGATCCTGACCCTTCTGGGACTCGCAAAATAGGAGAAAAGATATGCTGAATGTAGGAAAAATCGAAGAAGGCTTTGTGCTTGACCATATCCAGGCCGGCAAAAGCATGGATATCTATGAGCACCTCGGCCTGGACAAAATGGACTGCACCGTGGCCATCATCAAGAATGCCCGCAGCAAGATCATGGGCAAAAAAGACATCCTGAAAGTGGAATGTGACATCGAGACGCTGGATCTGGACGTGCTGGCCTTCATCGACCACAATATCACCATCAATGTGATCAAGAACGGCGAGATCGTGGAAAAGCGCGTGCTGGCGCTTCCGAAGGAAGTCCGCAATGTCATCCGCTGCCACAATCCCAGATGCATCACCTCCATCGAGCAGGGACTTCCCCATATCTTCGTCCTCGCCGATGAGGAGAAGGAAATCTATCGCTGCAAGTACTGCGAAGAGAAATATTCCGGCAAGGAATTCCGGAAATAAGCCCTTCTTCCGCCTGTTGACATACTGTCATTAAGTGAATATGCAACGTAAAACACCCGATCCGGCCGGCCCTCACAGGCCAACCATCGGGTGTTTTCTTCTGCCATTATTTCTTATTCTCGTCAAATCCGGACACGTTCGCATCGGAGACATCGTTCTTATATGTCTTTTCGATGTTTCGTCCATCCAGATCATGATCCGGCTTTCTGTGGATGTTTTCCTTGATCTCCTCCAGGTATTCCCGGTACTTCGGCGAAGCCACCATGCCCGGATTACCACGCAGGGAGCTGCGCATCAAAAAGTCACGCACATTGGAGAGCCGCAGATGCTCCTCCGTCATCTGACGGAATCGCAGCACCAGCTCGCCGATCTCCTCCCGGCTCTTCTGGATCGTCTCGCTCGGAGAACCTTCAGTCACCGCCTGCTTCAGGGCGCTGAGCTTGGACTCGGCGCTCTCCTTCCAGGACTTCCAGGTATTGGACGTATTCTCCTGAAGGGAACTTCCCAGCTCGTCCAGCTTCTGGGAGATTGCCTCCTTTCGACGCTCCAGATCCTGAGCGTTCAGTGCGATGATCACATCCATGCGCTTTTGCAGATGTCCCATCTCCACCTTCACCTGCTCCATGCGGACCAGGATATTGCGCAGATCGATGGCCGCCTTGAAGGACATGCCGAAATCAATGAAAAATCCGGCCATCACCACAAGCGTCACCGGGGTCAGCACCGCGGAGGATACGGACAGCACCACATGCTCCACCGGCCGGTGGATCAGCTGCGTAAGGAGCAGGGTAAATGCGCCCCAGGCGAGACTCGAGGTCAGGCAGATATGTCCGTTCAAGTTGAACTTCTGATTGGAATAATCCCAGTACCGGACCTTGAAGATTGCCTCCATCAGCGCACCCGTCACATATTCCAGCGCGGTGGCGCCAAGCATCCCCACGAGAAAGATCAGGGGCAGATTCCCATTGCAGGGCGAAGCACAAAAGAGCATCACGATCGCTCCCGACCCGTAGATCGGCAGGAAAGGTCCGCGGATAAAGCCGCGGTTGGTAAGATGCTTCTCCTTCACCGATACATAGCTCGACTCCCAGACCCAGCCGATAAAGCAGTATATGAAGAAAAAACAGATCCACTGGATCGCAGTATAATGATACATATTCAATATTCCACTCGTCAGTTGAAGGATATGATCGCATCCTTCGGCTCTCTCGATTTCTCGATCGTCACCGCGTGCAGAACCGGTCCCTCTCCCTCATAATCCTTGAAAAATTCCTTGGTCACGGTGGCTGTCACCACGACCCAGTCGCGGTCCTGAATCTCCTCCGCCCTGTCATATTCGCAGGCATAGCCGAGGAACGCCATATCCTCCGCACAGCAGGTCATCGCCATCCGGCCGGGGATAAAATACCCCTTTGGAAAATCCAGCGGACGCATGCAAAGTGCCTGGAAGACGATGGTCTTGCCGACATAACGCTCCGCATGATCCATCGCGTCGAGATACCAGATGCCGTAGGTCTTGGAATCCAGCACGATCTCCTTCTGATCGAGGCTGTAGGGCAGATCCTCTTCGAAGATCTCATTGATCTCCCCCTGCGCATCCTCAAAGACCACATCCGCCGAAGGCGCCACGGCCTTCACATTTCTCCGGTAGGAAGGCAGCTGATCCCGCACGGTGTCGCAGCGGTTGAAAATGATCAGCTCGGACCCGCGAAGCTGCTCCGCCAGCAGGCTCTTCATATTCGAGTAATACATCGGGAAGGTAGCCCCGTCGATGATCGTGATCTGCTGATCGATGCGCCAGTTCCAGGGGAGCTTTATATTTTTCGCGTTCCACATCCCGTTCCACTCGATGATGATGCGGTCCGGCTTGTATTCCTTCTCGAGTCTGGTCAGATTCGCCGGCGTAAAGGCCTCCTCCTCCGGGATCAGCACGAGATCCGTGCGGCTCCGCTCCAGAAGGGCGGTCTCATACTCGTTCTCGCCCTCCTCACACAGAAGGAGCAGCGTTCTGCCCTTGATCTGAAAGTAGCTCTGATTCAGTGTAAACTTGATAAATTCCGTCTTCCCGGCCTCGAGAAAACCATTGATCATATATACGGATTTTGTCTTCATGCGAACAGCTCCTTCAGCTTATCTTCCTTCAGCTCCGAGCCGATGACGCAGATCTTGCCGGTTACCTGAGGCTTGCCCTCGCGGATGTTCTGCTCTTCGGGAACATAATCGTAATAGATCCAGGTGCCGTCCTGCGCGGGAACCATGCCCTTCGCACGAAGGATCACGCCGTAATCGCCGCTGTCAAGCGCCGAGAGGATGGATGCGATGCGCTCCTTTGTGAACTTGACGGGGCTCTCGATGCCCCAGCTCGTGAAGATCTCATCCGCATCATGTCCATGATGGTGATGATGGTGGTGAT
>JAFYEE010000144.1 GCA_017544405.1 Lachnospiraceae bacterium | reverse complement strand
GGGACGCCGAACTGCTTCGGATCGTAATTGTACCCGTCCACCTTGTAGGAAATATTGTATTTCATCGGGATCGCTTCGCCGTAGAGGGTCAGATTTCCGACATCCTCCTTCGATATGATCCCGGAGAATTTGTGCGTCATGGCTTCGTCGGTGTACCACCCGTCGAAGGTATAGCCGCGGAGGTTGGGCGTTCCGATCTGGATTTCGTCCTCCCTGCCGCTGACATACTTGCGCGGAAGCTCAAAGGAACCGGCGTCGAAGCTGGTGAGGCCCTTGACCGTATAGCCGATGGAATAGGTCTCGCCGATCTCCTCGCTGTCCTTTATCCATCTGCCGTAGAGGGTTACATTCTCGAGGAAGGTTTTATCAAGGCTCGCCACGGAAATGCTATAGCCCGAATCCAGGTACCAGCCGTCGAAGGTATAGCCCTCCTGCTTCGGTACGGGCAGGGAAGCGAGGCCCTCGCCTGCGATAAAGGATTCATACATCTCTCCGGCATCAAATCTGTCGCTTCCAATGAAATAGGTTACGGAAACCACACCCGGTTCGGACGGCTGCTCGGGTTCTTGCTGCTGCCCGGGTTCGCCTTCCGGCTCGTCGGTGCCGTCCAGCCAGTCATAGAATTCGTCTTTGCTCCACTTGGTCGCCTGCAGGATGCTGTCGATCAGCTCCTGGTCGCCGCGCATGATCCGACGCAGCTCTGCCGGCAGGTCATAGGGGCCGATCGGCTCTATGAAGAACTGCACGCTCTCCTCGCCCTCTTTGTCATTGAAGAGGTAGATACGGATCTTCATGCCGGCTTCCATATCGATCTCGTTCTGGCCGCCCGTTGTCGGATTATGGCCGATGACATGGACACGACCGTGCAGCAGGTAGAGCTCGCCCTCATTTTCATCGAGATAGACCGCCGTACCGCGGATACCCACGACCATCGTGGAGGTGCGGATATCGAAGGTCTCGTCCTCATTGAGCGCGGTCGGAAGGTTCATGAACATCTGACCGTCCTCGAGGTCCAGCGCCAGCGCCTTGCCCGATTTCTCGATGGCCAGACGGCTGTTTTCGAGGATCGTCACGATCTTCGAATTGTCCATATCCAGCTTCAGCATGCCGTCCGCTCCGGTGACCAGGCGGCTGCCGCTCTTCAGGCGCATATTGTCGACCAGCGTACTCTCCTTGCCGCCCGCGTCCTCCATCGTGACCGTTCCTTCCCGCAGGATCAGGCGGATCACGACCGCACGCATCTTCTGGTTGTTCAAAAGGAAGGCAACCAGTCCGCCGATCAGTGCGAGCACTGCGAGGATGATCACGAGGATCAGCGCTTTTTTACTCTTTTTTTCTTTGCTCTCAGTCTTCGCTGTTTCGTTTTCCATGGTTCCCCCCATTTTATTCCCCTGTGGCGTATCTACCATTTCCCGGATCGGATCACAGGGAGATCCTTTCCGATCAGGTTATCCTTTCTTACGTTTACAGTGTATCATGATTATTTTTTCTTGAACATGTGCGAATGTACATTTCCTATTCCCTTTACATAGTTTTTTGGTCGTGGTATGATCCCTTCGTGTTCCTTCGGGAAGGCCCAAACCGCATTTCGAGCGTTTGGGAAGCCGGAAGTACAGGAATCGTATGTATCCGGAAAAATAAAGGTTGACAGAAGACATCTGTGCATGTTAAGATGCCTTTTGTGTGAAAGCACGGACACCAAGCAGAAAGCTCTCTTTCTCACCTTACGGCGATCGGGCCAGTAAGTGTCACCGTCCTCTTTCGGATTTGAAATAGCGCAGGATGCGTGTTTTGAGTACGAGGAACCGGAGAATGTGGAGCGGATGCTGCCACATTTTTTTTATTTCTTTTTTCGGAGATCCGGGAGGGTACAACTATTAGCGACTTAATGATCAATGAACAGATTCGCGACAGGGAGGTCAGAGTCATCGGGGAGAACGGTGACCAGCTGGGAATCATGTCCTCCAGAGAGGCACAGGCTCTGGCCGATGAAGCCGGTCTGGACCTGGTGAAGATTGCGCCGCAGGCGACGCCGCCCGTGTGCCGTATCGTGGATTACGGCAAGTTCAAATACGAGCAGCTGCGCAAGGAGAAGGAAGCGCGCAAGAAGCAGCAGCAGACGGAGATCAAGGAGATCCGCCTGTCGCCCAACATTGATACGAACGATCTCAATACAAAGGTCAGTGCGGCCAGAAAGTTCCTGTCCAAGGGGAACAAGGTAAAGATCACCCTGCGTTTCCGCGGGCGTGAGATGGCACACATGAACACGACCAAGCATGTGCTCGACGATTTCGCCGAGGCACTTGCGGACATCGCTGTGGTGGACAAGGCTCCCAAGGTGGAGGGCCGCAGCATGAGCATGTTTTTAACGGCTAAGAAATAAGGCGTTAAAATAGATTCAGATTTTATTACCAGGAGGAAAAACTTATGCCCAAGATGAAGACAAGCAGAGCAGCTGCAAAGCGCTTTAAGGCTACCGGAACCGGCAAGCTGAAGAGAAACAAGGCTTACAAGAGCCATATCCTTGCGAAGAAGAGCACCAAGAGAAAGAGAAATCTGCGTAAGGCAGCCATGACCGACAGCACCAATGTAAAGAACATGAAGAAGATTCTGCCCTACTTATAAGTGGCAGTCATTGGAAATCAAATAAGTAGGAGGAATAGTTAAAATGGCAAGAATTAAAGGTGGCTTGAATGCCAAGAAGAAGCATAACCGCGTACTGAAGCTCGCCAAGGGCTACAGAGGCGCCAGAAGCAATCAGTACAGAGTAGCAAAGCAGTCCGTCATGAGAGCTCTTACCAGCTCCTATGCAGGCCGCAAGGAGAGAAAGAGACAGTTCCGTCAGCTGTGGATCGCACGTATCAATGCGGCGGCCAGACTGAACGGCCTTTCCTACAGCAAGTTCATGTACGGCCTGAAGCTGGCCGGTGTCGACATGAACCGCAAGATGCTCGCTGAGATGGCTGTAAGCGATGCGGAAGGTTTCACCGCTCTGGCAGACATTGCCAAGAAGCAGCTCGAGACCGCATAAACCGGAAACCCCGAAAGAGTGACAGAAAGATTTGTCACTCTTTTTTTTTATGCGGCGACAGCCCTGCGACGAACGCAGCCGTGTTGCCCTCCGCTCTGATTTGAGACTTGCAAGCGGGCGAAGGGAAGACTATCATAGAAGAGAGGGCCTGCGAAAGCAAATGAGAGCCCTGAGAAGGGGAGAAAAACATGGGTGTATTATCCGGTCTCGAGCCGTCGGCGGTATGGACAGAATTTGAACAGATCTGCAGGATCCCGCACGGCTCCGGCAACTGTAAAGTGATCAGTGATTTTCTGGTGCGCTTTGGCGAGGAGCACGGACTCTTTGTCCGGCAGGATGAGCATCTGAATGTGATCTTCAAAAAGCCTGCGACGCCGGGGTACGAGGACCAGCCGCCGATCATCCTTCAGGGACATATGGATATGGTGGCCGTAGCGACGCCGGAGAGCGGGATCGATATGCGTGTGACCCCTTTGGAGCTGCAGGTGGAAGGCGATGAGATTTGTGCGAACCATACTTCCCTCGGCGGAGATGACGGGATCGCCGTGGCCATGTGCCTGGCGCTTCTGAAGTCGACGGATATTCCCCATCCGCCGCTGGAGGTCATCCTGACCACGGAAGAGGAAGTGGGGATGGACGGAGCGAGAGCGATCGATCTGTCCTGTCTGGAGGGACATCGCCTGCTGAATCTGGATTCCGAGGAGGAGGGCGTATTCCTCGCCGGCTGTGCCGGGGGCGCGCGCGTGACCTGTCTGCTTCCGCTGGATCATATCGGATCGGACGGGGTGAAGACCCTGCGGGAGAACGGGATCCGTGTGAAGATCCGGATCAGCGGATTGCAGGGCGGCCATTCGGGGAGCGAGATCCATCGCGGACGAGCCAATGCGAATCATCTGCTGGGGAGGCTTCTCTCCCTCATCGCGGACGAATTCCCCACCATGGCCCTGATCGGAGTCGAAGGAGGGCTGGCGGACAATGCGATCCCGCGCGAGGCGACCCTGACGATCGCCATCCTGAAGAAGGACCGGAATGCCTGCCATGGCCTGGTGGAACGGATGGAACGCGATCTGCGGGAGATCTATGCCGTGAAGGATCCGCAGCTTGCACTTCGGATCGTGGAGGAGAGCCCGATGCAGCCGGGACCTCTGTATATCGCGGTCACGCCGGGAGATTTCCTGTGCAGCCTCCCGAACGGCGTACAGGCGATGAGCGCCGATGTGGAAGGGCTCGTGGAGACCTCTCTGAATCTCGGCATCCTGAAGATGGCGCAGGTGGAGGGCGCCCCCTTCCTGCACGCGGAATTCTCCGTCCGGAGCAGTGTGGAGCCGGCGAAGGAGCTTCTGATCGACCAGCTGCGCGCCGTGACGGCGCTGGCGGGCGGCATCACGGGAATCACCGGAGACTATCCGGGGTGGAAGTACCGTGCGGATTCGCCTCTGCGCGACAAGATGGTCCGCGTGTACGAGCAGATGTACGGAAAGACCCCGAAGGTGGAGGCCATTCACGCCGGGGTGGAATGCGGGCTGTTCAGTACCAAGATCGAGAACCTCGACTGCGTTTCGATCGGCCCGGATATGCGGAATATCCATACCACGGAGGAGCATCTGTCCATCTCTTCCTCGAAACGGACCTGGGAATTTGTACTCGGAATCCTTGCGGATCGGGAGTCTTAACAAGGCTGCGGCAGGAGATTGCACTTTTTTCTTGCCTGCCCGGCCGGGTGTATGTTATAATGCCTAAGTACGTTAGCAGATGTAGTACATCGGTAGTACCCCAGCTTCCCAAGCTGGTGAGGCGGGTTCGACTCCCGTCATCTGCTGGACCCCGGAAGTGGCACATGGTTGCTTCCGGGATTTTTTTCACAGTATCGGAAACGGACCGGCGCTGACAGGTCCGGGCGGGAAGCTGGGACAGAAGCCTTCGGAAACGGGGCGGATGAACCGACGGATGATTGCATGAATAATCTGATTCAGTTTATAAAAAAACGAAATCTAACCATCGTTCTGATCGCTTTTCTGATTTTCTTTATCGTGGTCAGTGTCATCTTTTATTCCTTTTTCAGCAGTATGAGGGCCAATGCGATCCGCATCGGAGAGAAGACCGTGGAAGCCTCCGTGGAGGAGCTGAACGGGTTTTTGAGCGAGCAGACGGACATGCTGATGATGACCGTGCAGTCGGTGAGCTATATGCTCAATCATGGCGCGGAGACGCAGGAGATCCTGACCTACCTTGAGGAGATCGCGGCCGGTTATGAGAAGACGCACGATCAGGAATTCAACGGGTTCTACGGGACCATTCGCGGAGAGTTCTTTGAGAGCAGCGGATGGCGGCCGGAGGAGGGCTTTGTGGCGGAGGAACGCCCCTGGTACCAGACGGCGCTTCGCGGAGGCGGCACTCCCACGGTTTCGTCCCCGTATTATGATGTGATGAGCGGGCAGACCATGGTGGCCATCGGATGTCTGCTTCCGGACGGACGCAGCGTGATCTCCACGGATGTCGGTCTGGAGCGGCTGCTGGAGATGACGGAGCGGAAGGATGAGGACGAATACAGCCATTATCTCATTCTGGACAGGAACGGCTATGTGGTGGCGAGCCGCAGCGAGGATCTCATCGGGAAAAATCTGCTCGACGGGCAGGGTTCCGAGCGGATGCAGGAGCTTGCGCGCAGCATCTACGGAAAAGAGAGCGCCACGCTGGAGATGACGCTCTACGGCGGCAAGAATATCATCTATTCGAAGATGGCGGATGACGGATGGTATGTGGTCCTGACGATGAACGAGAACATCCTGTACAGCGGGATCGTGCGGGATTTTCTGATCTTTTTCCTTGCGTCGCTGGTGCTTCTGGTCATGATCCTGTATATCTGCGATACGGCGAATCAAAAGCGTCTGGCCGCAGAGGCTCTGACGGATCAGCTGACGTCTGCGGCGAGCATCTATCTGGCCATGTACCAGGTGGATCTCAAGACGGATACCTATGAGACTGTGAAGGGAGCGGAATATATCCAGAAGCTGGTCGGTGACCGGGATCTGCATGCCACGGATCTGATGGCCCTGGGAGCGGATGCTCTGGTGAATGAAGTCTACCGGGAGGACTTCCTGCAGTTCATGAATCCCGGAACGCTGGACGAGCGTCTGAAAGTCGCCAAAACGGTCAGCTTCGAATTCCTCGGCAATACCACGGGGTGGTGTCGCTGCCGGTACATTGCGGTGGACCGTGAGGAGGACGGCTCCCTGCATCATGTGCTCTGGGCGCTGGAGAATATCGACAAGGAAAAGAGGGAATCCAACCGTCTCCTGTATCTGTCCGAGACGGATCTGATGACGGGCCTGCGCAATCGCGGATCGGGCGAGAAGAAGATCACGGCCCTGCTGCACGCGAAGCCAAGCGGATGCTTCTTCCTTCTGGATGTGGACAAATTCAAATTCGTCAACGACAATTACGGACATGCGGTCGGCGATAAGGTGCTCATCGCATTGGCGGATGCCATGAAGGCTTCCTTCCGGGAGAGTGATATCCTGGTCCGGATGGGCGGAGATGAGTTCGGCGCATTCGCCGGCAGCGTGGAGGACATGTCCGTCGCGCGGGAGCTGATCAAGCGCTTTTTCCAGCGGGTGGAGCGCATCGATATTCCGGAGCTGGGCGCGCATCAGGTGACGGTCAGTGTCGGCGCGGTGCTGGTGCGGAAGGGAGAGCGCAAGACGTTCGATGCGATTTACCATGAGGCGGATACCGGAACGTATGAGAGCAAGAAAGTCCGGGGCAATGCCTATACCTTCTACAGTCCCTGAGCATTTGCGGAGGGGAGCGCATGACCGGATCCTGTAAGGACGGCAGACAATGGCAGAAAAACAAAAACGGCGTATCCCGAAGCGGGGTACGCCGTTTTTTTATAGCTCCAGAGTCTCTCCGGGGAGTACTTTTTTCCCTTCCCGGGCCTTGTCCGTGACGATCCATACGGGGATGGCGGAGGGGTTGTAAACCGCGCTGCAGTCCGCACGGAAGACAAGCCTGCGGGCGGCGCTCAGATAGTCGATGATCTCGATCCCTGTCGCATACCAGAGGTCGTCCCGGCCGCTCATCTGCCGGCAGAAGTCCTCGATGACCTGCCAGTTGTCATCCCGGTCAAATTCATAGCTGTGCCCCCAGACGTACATAAGGCGCAGGTACTGGGACTTTTGGAAATCCAGAAGCTCCTGCCCGTATGCGCTAAGCATCGGGTCATTGTGATGGCAGGTCGGGTTCCATTCCATCGGATCGGTGGGAAGCGCGAAGTCCGGAACCGAATGTACGGTGCGCGCGTAGGCGATGCCCAGGGATGGCAGCAGGTCCTTGATGGCCTGGGAGTAGGATCCGTTGGGATAGGCGTGGCCGCGGACGATGCATCCGAACCGCTGCTCCAGTCCCTTGCGGTCCTCGAGGATCTCCTGCGCGACCAGGGGAAGCGGGCAGCGCTCCAGCGTGGGATGCGTCAGGGAATGGCTGGCGATCTCGTGGCCCAGGTAGAGCCCGGCCAGATCCTCCATCGGAAGACGCGGCTTTTTTCCGATCAGTCCGCTGTTCAGATTGAAGGTGGCCTTCATACCGTAGCGGTTAAAAATCTCCACCAGGCGCTTGTCCTGTTCCTTGCCGTCATCGTAGCTGAAGGTCAGTGCCTTGTATTTCCCCTCCGGAAAACAGATATAGGTACGCAATTTCTTACCTCCGAATCGTCCTTAAACATCGGCCAGGAAACTCCATTCGTTCACACAGACATAGATGGCCGGGGTCGTGACGGCATCCCCTGTCAGGTGCTTCATGCGGCTGACCATGACACCGTAAGGCCCGTGGAATTCGCATTGGTGCACCTCACCGTCCGCGATGCAGTCATGTGTCATCTGTTCGAAGGGATCGGTCGCTTCGGGCGGAAGCGTGAGGAGATGCTTGCTCAGCGCATCCGGAGAATCAAAGCCGAGCACCTTCATCCTGCGATTGTAGGCAGGGCTTGCATACAGGGTGGTGAAACTGTTCCTGTCCCCCAGATCATCCCGCCGGATGAAGGTGAGCGCGACGGAATTGGACAGCTCCTGAATCGAGGAATCAAGAGGATCCGCGCTGAGCAGGTTGATCTCACCGAGCGCAGAGTAGATGACGCGTTCCTCCTCGGTTTCGAGTCCGCCCGGATCGAGCGCGGCCTTCTCATAGATCTGCTTGGGCTCGTGGGGCTTGTCGAAGAAATATCCCTGGATGATATCACAGCCGATATCGCGCAGGAATTCATACTGCTCTCTGGTCTCCACGCCCTCGGTAACGGTACGGATGTGAAGGCGCTTGGCCATATCGACGATGGAAGCCAGGATCGTCCGGGAATTCCGGTTGGAGGAGAACTCCCGCATGAACTGCATATCGATCTTCAGGGTATCAAAATGATAATCCTTCAGGTTGTTGAGCGAAGAGTAATCGCTGCCGAAGTCGTCCATCCAGATCTCGTAGCCGGCTTCCCGGAATCTGCTGAGATTGTCCGTGAAGAAGGAGGCGTCTCCGGCCATCATGCTCTCCGTCACCTCGATGTGGATCCGGTCGGGAGCCATGTCATACTTTTTGCGGATGCGCTCGAGCTCCTCAAACATATCCCGCATCTGGAAATCGAGCTTGGAGAGGTTGATGGAGAAGGGCAGCTCGCGGATGCCCCTGCTGCCGACCTCGCGGATGATCCGGCAGGCCTGCTCCGCCATGAACAGATCCAGCTGATCGATCAGGCGGGCACTCTCCAGAATGGGCACAAATTCAGAGGGCGGGATAAAGCCGTACTCCGGATCGATCCAGCGCGCAAGTACCTCGACCCCGCAGGTCCGGGCGGAGATGGAACGCGTGAGATCCTGGAAGTAGGGCCGCAGATATCCTTTTTCCATCGCCTCCGTAAAGTGTTCGAGGATGTAGCGCTTCCGCTCCACCTGGGCATTGAGCTCGGCGTCGTAATGGCGAATGATGCGGTCCGGCTGCCCCTTGATGCTCTGGCAGGCCGTACGCGCATGGTCAAAAAGCAGACCGATGTCCGCCTCGGAAGACATCGGACACAGACCGCATTTGAGCTCGATGCGGATGTCCGGCTGATAGGCGTGAACGGATTCGTGAAGATGGACCAGTGTCTCCTCCAGGGTGGCGGAGTCGCTGATGAGAACGAACTGGTCATCGTGGAAACGGGAGATGACGGTCTGCGGGAAGGCGTCCTTGATGGACAGCGCGATCTGGCGCAGCAGGTCATCGCCGCTCTGGTAGCCGTACTTGCGGTTGTAGCCCTTGAAATTCTCGATATCGATGTAGACGAGCTGCGCGCCGGGGCGGAAGGCATTCCGGGTCTGAAGCTCGGAAGCGTACTCGCGGAAGGCGTGCATGTTCATCAGACCGGTCAGGACATCCATGCCGGCCGCAGAGGCCAGACGGTTGCGCAGGAGGATGTTCTCATCGGCGGCATGCTTGGAATCGAATTCCTTGCCGGCGATGTAATTCTTGCCGTTGTGGCGCGCGCGGTGGAGCATCTGCTCCGCCTCTCCGATCATGTCCATCAGCTCCTGCTGGCTGTGCGGAGTGCCGATGACATATCCGCAGGAACTCGTGACGCGTAAGTTGCCGACCTGCAGATGCGCTCTGGCTTCCTCGTTGGTCCAGGCCTTGAGGACGGTATTGACCTCATCCTTCATCGAGAGCGGATAGAGGATGATGAACTCATCCCCGCCGAAGTGGAAGGCATTCTTCGGACCGAAGCAGTGGCGCACGAGTTCGGCGAAATCCACCAGAAGCTGATCGCCCGCCTGGTGGCCGCAATTGTCATTGAACTGCTTGAAATCGTCGATATCCAGGGTCATGGCCATGATCTGGCCTCCGATGAAATCGTCGATCGAAAGACGCATCGCTGCGCGGTTGCGCAGGCCCGTCAGGTCGTTGTAGAGGGACAGGTCCTTGAAGTAATTGTTGCGGACCGCATCGATCCGGAAATTGATGTAGCGGCTGGAACCGACCAGGAACAGAAGGAAAAAGAGAAGGAGGATCAGAAACCAGGAGCGGGTGTCCGCCTGGTATTCCCCCAGGGTCGGCGTGAGGAAGGCGGCAAAGCCGACGATCAGTCCGCTGGCCAGCACGATGCGGTTGACCACGGCGAAGCTGACGCAGAAGATGGCCACCAGGATGCCGGCCAGCACCTTTTGCCACAGCTCCAGAGAAGAGGCGGCAATGGCCCATTCGCAGAACATGATGGCCATGTCCATGAACAGGGTGGCCGTGCTCGGGAAGATGGATTCGTGTTTTTTCTGGCGGAACCACCGGAAGGAGACATAGAGCATATAGACGGAGGCGGCCAGAAGGACCAGAAGACACAGATTCTTACTCAGCATCCGGGAACGGTCCGTACGCACCAGCAAAAGGGAAAAAACGGAAATCAGCACTCCGAGAACCCCTGCGAAGGTCCCGTAGTGCATGTTGAAATCGTTGATCGCATATATGGTTTCGGCACTCTCGCCTCTGAGCTTGATCCGGTTGAGAAACGCAAGGATGTATTTTTTCATAAGTCCATTGTACCCCACAATGTAATTAAATTCATTTTACAACTTTCCGTCCGCTCTGTCACGCCAAAAAGGTCGCCGACAAATGATGGTTTTCGATGTGTTTTTTTGCTTTTTATGGTACAATTAAAACACTATGGATTTTTGTGCGCATCTCTTCGCGGAGGCGCATCGGAAGGAAGGTAACCTTGAAAAAAATAAGCGTGATGATCCCCTGCTTCAATGAGGAGGAGAACGTGGGTCCCATCAGTCAGGCGGTCCTTGAGATCCTCGAGAAGCAGCTGCCGCAATATGACTATGAAATATTGTTTATCGACAACGATTCGACCGATCGGACCAGGGAGCTTTTGCGCGGGATCTGCCGGGAAAATCCGAAGATCCGGGCGATATTCAACGCCAAGAATTTCGGACAGTTCAATTCGCCCTACTACGGACTGTGCCAGACGAGCGGCGACTGCGCGATCAGTCTGGCGGCGGATTTCCAGGAGCCGGTCGAGATGATCCCGCCCATGGTGGCGGAGTGGGAAAAAGGGGCCAAGATCGTCAGCTGCATCAAGACCTCCAGCCGGGAGAACAAGCTGATGCGCTTCCTCCGCACCCGGTACTATCACATGATCCGCAAGATGTCGGATGTGGAGATCATCGAGCATTTTACGGGGTTCGGGCTCTACGACCGGAGCTTTCTGAATGTGCTGAAGGGTCTGGACGATCCGACGCCCTTTCTGCGCGGGATCGTCGCGGAGCTCGGATACGACCGCGTGGATCTGCCCTATGAGCAGCAGAAGCGCAAGGCGGGTCACACCCACAACAATTTCTATTCCCTGTACGATGCGGCCATGCTGAGCTTTACCTCCTACACGAAGGTGGGGCTGCGGCTGGCGACCTTCTTCGGATTTTTCGTGGGCGGCGTGAGCATGGTGGTCGCCCTGGTATACCTGATCCTGAAGCTGATCTACTGGGACCGCTTTGTGGCAGGTACCGCACCGATCTTACTGTCGGTGCTGATCTTCGGATCGCTCCAGCTTTTCTTCACCGGGTTTATGGGAGAATACGTGCTGAGCATCAATAAACGCGTGATGCATCGGCCGCTGGTAATCGAGGAGGAGAGGATTAATTTCGGAAATGAGCAGCAGGAAGCAAAAGGGGAAAAAGACGCGGAAAAATCCGCAGACACAACCGCAGATACAACCGCAGGCACAGGTGCAGACACAGGTGCAGACACAGGTGCAAACACAGCCGAAGACGCAGAAAACCCGGACTGAGGCGAAGTCCGCCAAAAGCCCCTGGGTTTGGAAAAAGGATCTGCCGGCGATGCTGGTGCTGGGGGTCCTTCTTTTCGTGACCGTTTATATCGCGCTGGGGATGGCACCGGACCGGATGGCTGCCCCCTATTTTTATGCCGGGGTGGACGATTACAGTGAATATGCCGGCGTGAAGGACAATTTTTACCACGACTGGGATGAGCGGGTCGGCGCGCTGAATACGGAGCCGATGATCGGGAGCGCGGCGACGCAGCTGCAGGATACGGAGCGTGTGCTGACCGCCTTCTGCTATCTGGTGACGCGGCATGTGGCGAAGGCGATGAATCTTCGCCTGCTTCTGTGCTTTGCGCTGACGGGGATGTCCGCCTATGCGGTGCTGCGGGTGATGGGGCTTCGCAGATTCTACGCCTTTTCCGGGGGACTGCTCTACGGGCTGGCTCCGTACCTTTTCTTCCGGCACATCGAGCATATCTGCCTGACGGCGGCTTATTTTGTGCCGGTCGGGATCCTGCTTTGCTGGTGGGCCTACGACGATGACGGAAAATATCTGAAGCCGGGCCGGCAGATGCTCCGGGATCCGCGGACCTGGGTGACCCTGGGCGGCGCCTTTCTCATCGCCAATAACGGTGTGGGATACTATCCCTTTTTCACCTGCTTTTTCCTCGCGGTGGTCATCCTGCTCGGGATCCTGCGCGAGGCGGCGATCGCGGGCGACAAGGGGCGGCGGATCCGGCGCAGGATCGGTGTCGGTCTCGCACAGATCGGGAGCATCCTCCTTTTCATGGTGCTGGCACTGGTGCCGTATCTGAGGCAGCTTTCCGCGACCGGCGGGGAGATGCTGACGGAGCGCTCCTACGCGGATCTGGAGATATACGGTCTGAAGATCAGCCAGTTCCTGATGCCCATCTCGAGTCACGGCATCCCGCTCCTGGGGGAGATCATCAAGGATTACAATACGAACATGCCGGCCGTCAATGAGAATTCCGGTGCGTATCTGGGGATCGCGGGGATCCTGGGGCTGATCCTGTCCGTCCTGTACCTGCTGAAGCCGATCACGGCCGAGCGCGGGCGGGAAAAGTTCCGCTTCTGCGGCTCGCTGATCTTTGTCGGAGTCCTCTTTTTCACCGTCGGCGGTGGGATCAGCTTTCTTTTCTTTGTCCTGAAGCTGTATTACCTGCGCGGGTTTAACCGCATTTCCATCTTCCTTCTCTTCCTGTGCATCCTGGCACTGATGTCCTTTCTGCAGGATCGGCAGGATCTGCTGCATGCGAAGGGAAAGCTGCGCCGGGAGCGGATCTTCTGCGGCGCCGCAGCACTTCTGGTGCTGGTTTCCGCGGCGGAACAGATCCCGACGGTGGGAGCTCCGGTGTCGCTGGAGGCGAACCGCATTCATTATGATTCCGACGCTTCCTTTGTCCGCTCGATCGAGAGCCGTCTGGAGGAGGGGGCGCATGTGTTCATGCTGCCGTACTGTGATTTTCCGGAGTCGGGCCCCATACACAACATGAATGCCTACCACCTGCTCACCGGCTATATCCATTCGGAGCATCTGTGCTGGAGCTTCGGCGAGCTGAAGGGCTCGGAGGAGGCGCTCTGGTGCGAGGAGACGGCCGCGCTTCTGGATGATGCGCTGCTGGGGCCCTATGCGCAGAGCAATATCCGCGAGGCCACCGGATCTGCCGGGACCGGGACGCCGAAGGATGCGGGGAATGCGGGCAGCCGGAGCGTCTCCGGCGAAGAAGAGGACGCGGAGCTGACGGTCGCGGGTGGCAGGCTCGTGGTCGCCGGTACGGAAGGATCCAGCTGGAAATCGGAGCTGGACGAGGGCTCGGTCGCAGTGAGGCAGTTCCTCAAGGCCGTGGAGGAAGCGGGCTTTACCGGACTCTATATCGATTCGCGCGCGTATTCGGAGCGGGAGCTTCGCTACCTGCTGCGGGCGCTGAACCGGGAGCTCGGGAGCGCAACGCTGATCAGCGCAGACCGCTATCTGTATTTTTACGATCTGCGCAGGTAGAGGGCCGAAGCGCCGGAGAAAAGGCGCCGGTAAGAGGATGACATGGAGAAGATTTTGACCGTGGCGGTTCCGTCCTACAATGCGGCGGAATACCTGAAAAAGAATATCCCCGCGCTGGCATCGCTGGACGATGCGAAGGCGCTGGATGTCATCCTTGTGGATGACGGATCTACGGATGATACCGGGGCGGTGGCGGATGCCTTCGCGCGCCGGTACCCGGAGACGGTGCGCGTGATCCACAAGGAGAACGGAGGGCACGGATCCGGTGTGAACGCGGGGCTGGACGCGGCGCTCGGGGAATATTACTGCGTGCTCGATGCGGATGACAGCATCCGGCCGGAAGGCTTCACGGAGCTTCTGTATGCGCTCTCCTCGGTATCCGGAAGAGGGAAGGGAGCGCCTGACCTGGTGCTGTGCGATTTTGATTTTACGGATGAGGAAGGGAACGCTTTCCGGCATGTGTCGCTGGAAGGGCTCCCGAAGGGGAAGGTCTTTTCCTTCGAAGAAATGGCCGGACAGATCCACTCCGGGCCGGACCGCTGGGTCTGGATCCACAATGCGTTCTACCGCACGGAAGTGCTGCGCGGGATGGGCTTTCGCTGTCACGAGCATCACTATTACGTGGATATGGAATACATCCTGTATCCGCTGCGAAAGGTCCGTCTGGCAGCATATTTCCCGCTGACGGCGCGCAACTACCTCGTGGGGCGGCAGGGCCAGAGCGTCTCGGTGGAGAGCCGGGTCAGGCACTTTGACCAGTATCTGGATGTGGTGCGCTTTTTGACGGAGGAGTACCGGGAGAAGTGGAGCGGGGAGCCGGAGCAGATCCGTGCGTATTACTGCAGGCGCACGGCGGAATACATCACCGGGGTCTATTCGACGCTCTTCGCTTTCCCGGACCGGAAGAAAGCGCGCGCGCAGGCGCTGGCCTTTGACCGGGAGCTGAAAAAAGAGAGCCCGGAGATCTATCGTGCGAACGAGAACGCGGCGGTGCGGCTTCTTCGGCTGTCGCATTTTGCGATCTTTGGTATGGGGGCATGGGTGTATGGCCGGTATGGCGGAAGGCACTAAGCATTCCATTCGGTACAATTTCATCATGAACACGCTGATCCAGGGATCCTCGTGGCTGGTTCCGTTTCTGGTCCGGCCCTTCGTGTCCCGGACGCTGCTAAAGCCGGGGATGGGGCGCGTTCAGTTCTCGATCGGGATTCTGTATTATTTTGTCCTGTTCGCGACGCTCGGGATCCCGACCTACGGGATCCGGGAATGCGCGCAGGCCCGGAAGGATCCGCAGCGGCTGCAGCGCTCGGTGCGGGAGATCCTGTGCATCAACCTGGTGACGGGGCTGATCGCGTATGTGCTGTATTTTGCCTATGTCTTTTCGCCCCTCGGCGCGGAGTACCGGACGCTCCTTCTGGTGATCAGTCCGGCCATCGCGCTGAATGTGATCAATGTCGACTGGCTGTACAAGGGGCTGGAGGACTTTCGGACGATCGCCGTACGCAACGTGATCGTCAAGGCCGTGTCCGCCGCTCTGATCCTGCTGCTTGTGCGAAACGCATCGCACGAGCCGGTCTTTGCCTTTCTGAGCATCGTCTCCTCCTACGGCGTCGGGCTCTGGAACTTCGCGGGCGCGTGGGGCTTGTTAAAGCGCATGGGCGGCGCAGGGGAAAAAGGCGGAGAGACGCTGCGGCTACATCCGGCCGGGCATCTTCGCGCAATCCTGGTCTTCCTCGGAATGAGCGCGGCGACTGCCGTGTATACGCAGCTGGATATCGTGATGCTGGGGATCCTGACGGAGGACGGGACCGTGGGAATCTACGATGCGGCCGCGGGGGTGAAGGTCCTGCTGGTGGCTGCGGTATCCGCTCTGGGCGCGGTCCTTCTTCCGCGGGTGAGCGCGCTACTGCAGGAAGGCCGGAAGGAAGAATTCTACCGGATCAGCCGGAAAGCGTTGTTTCTGGTGGTGGGATTCGGAGTATGCCTGATGCTGGCGGTGATCCTTTGCAGAAAGCCGATCATCCTGCTGGTGTCCGGACCGGATTTTGCAGGGGCGGATGCGGTTCTGGGGATTTTGGCACTGACGGTGCCGCTGATCGGATATACGAATATTACGGGCATGCAGATGCTGGTGCCGCTCGGACGCGAGCGCACCGTGCTGGCCTCGGAGATCGCCGGGGCCGTGTGTGATTTTGCCCTGAATCTGCTGCTGATCCCGCGCTACGGAGCGGCAGGTGCCGCGGTGGCCACGGTGATCGCGGAGGCGGTGGTGGCGCTGGTGCAGACCATCGGATGCCGCAGGGAATTAAGGGCGGCGCTTTTCTGACGTGTCCGGTTCGCCGGAGCCTGCTGCGGACCCATCGGGATCCCCGGAGGAGCGCACCCAGTCACGGATCAGATGATAGAGCTCGCGCAGCAGCGCAAATACGGCAAACATCAGGATAAAGCCTCCGATGCCGGCCACGATATCGGCAAATTCCATGATGCCGGTGCCGGTGGCGCCCTGTCCGATCTCGATGGCGAAGGTGAGTCCGAGGATCAGCGTGAAGGTGTAGAGCCAGGCAATCACGAGGACATGTCCCTTTTTGGCCAGGTAACGGAAGAGCGGATAGAAGACGAAGATCCCGAGCATGCCGAGGATTCCGATGACCAGGAAATGCAGCTGCTTATCGGAAAAATTGTACTCATAGGAGTCGTTGATCCCGAGGAGCTTTGCGTGGATCCGCGCGATGTATGCGACGATCTTGTATAATAAGTTTTTCATGGGGGTATTATAGTGCCTGCCTCAGGCGCCGTCAAATCAGGTGTCCGAGGAGAATGGCACGGATACGGGACACTGCGGATGGAAAAAGAAATGCGAAAGGACAACCGAATAGCGGCGATTGCGGCGCTCCTTCTCACAGCGGCGGCCTTCGCAGTGATCCGGGTGCGGTTCGGCTTTGTGCTCGAGGCCAATGATGATGCTACCCTCCGCTCCATTCTGTCGGGGCAGATGACGGGGCGTCCGGAGGCGCACACAATCTATATGGGCTACGCGCTGTCTTTGATCCTGAGCAGTCTGTACCGGTGGAAGGGGGATGTGGACTGGTTCAGCGCCTTCCTGATCCTCCTGCAGTTCGCCTCGGTGTATGAACTGCTCCGGACCGGCATACGGACGGGGCTTCGGGCCGGGAAAGGAAAGCTTCTCCATGCGGTGCTTGGGGCATTGCCGGGCGTGCTGATTTTTGTGGCGGCTTTTCCGCATTTTTCCATTTTGCAGTATACCTTCGCGGCGGGGATGGCCGCGAGCGCGGCGGCGGTGCTGATGTATGCGGGGGAGGGCGGCGACCGGACGGCAGGGGCCTTTTTGTGGGCGCTGGCCTATAGTCTCCGCAAGAATATGGGACTGATGCTGCTTCCCTTTGTACTGCTCGGGGCGGCCCTGCAGTGGGTCGGGACCTTCCGCGCTTCCGGCTGGCATCTTTTCCGGGAGGAGAGCAAGGATGGGCAGATCCGCAGATCCCTGACTCCGGCCTTTCTGTGCTGCCTGGAAAAATGGGGATTTCTCTTCCTGCTTCTGGCCTTTCTGTCCACCGCGCACCGGATCGGGTACGACTCGGAGGACTGGGAGAAGGCGATGGAAGCCTGTGATCTTCGGACGCAGCTGTACGACTATTCCGCTATCGTTCCCTACGAGCGGGCGGAGGAGGACTACCGTGCCATCGGTCTGGACGCGGCGGAGGTGGGACTCTTCGAAAGCTACGACAGCGCCCTGCTGGGCGGAGCGCAGGATGCGGATCCCTATGCGGTCTATACGGACCGGATCCGTAAAATGCAGGCGGTGTCGGATGGGAGGACGCAGACGCAGGCACCTTTCTCCGATCGCCTGAAGGAGGCCCTCCGGCTGTATCTCTACGAGCTGCGCAATATTCAGATCCCGGAGGATTATCAGTACCCGGGATCCTTCGCGCCCTACAATGTCCTGGCCCTCTGCCTGTATGTGGTTTTGATCTTCCTGTTTGTGACGAGACCGTCGTTTTTTATTCCGGCGGAGATTGTTACGCTCTTTTGCGGAAGGACGCTGATCTGGCTGTATCTGTATCTGGGGAACCGCATGCCGGTGCGTGTGACGCTCCCCCTTTGGATCTGTGAGATCTCGCTGCTCGGCGCCTTTGTGCTCACAGCGCTATCGGAGCGGACCCGCATGCAGGAGAAAGCGGAAGACGGAAGGCGGTATCTGAAAAACGCTCTGCCGGTGGTGGTTTCGGCCCTGCTTCTGGTCTTTGTATGCGGCTTTGCCGTGCCCCAGGGGCGTGTGCTGGATGCGGAACTGGAGCATCGGATGGTGACACGCCGGGCCTATTCCGGTCTTATGGAAGAGATCCGGAAATCTCCGGAGGCGCTTTTTTATCTGGACGTATACAGTATGGTGCCCTATACGGAGCTTTGCTTTGGGGAAGAACTTCCGCAGAACACGCTCCTGATCGGGGGATGGACGGTTCCTTCCCCGCTGCCGGAGGAAAAGATGGAATCCTTCGGACTGGAGACGGGCGTTTACGAGGCGCTTCTGGAGGAAGGCCTTCTGGTGGCGCGGGAGCGCGATCTGCCCGCGATCGAAGCGTATTACGCCTTCTGCGGGGATGAGATATCTTTTGCGCAGCAGACAGACTCAGGGCTAGATGTGAAGATATACCGGTGCTCGCGCCGGTGACGGGAGAGACTTAGAGATGAAAAAGAAACCGGAATGGATGAAAGACAAGAAAATCCTCCGCGCGCTGGCCGTGCCGGGAGCGCTGCTGCTGGTGCTGATCCTGGCGAATATGCTTTTCCTGGAGCACTGGATGGAGTCGGATTTTGCCGCGGAGATGATCTTCTCAAAGCTTCTCTCGGAGACAGGGCATTATATCGCCAGCCCGGACTGGTACTATTCGACGGAATTCCGGATCTTCTACACGCAGCTGGTGATGGTGCCGCTCTTTAAGATCTTCCGCAGCTGGACCGTGATCCGCATGCTGACGAATTTCGTTTTCTATGCGCTGATGCTCTGGTCCTACGCCTTTCTGGTGCGGCCGCTGAAGGTGCCCGCTACGCGCAAAATACTGGCTTCCTCGCTGCTGCTGGTCCCCTTCTCGGAGACGATGGCGCAGCATGTGCACTTCGGCAATACCTACATCGCACATATGATCCTGATGTTCTGGGTGACGGGACTCGTGCTGCGGCTGGCGGACCCTTCGCAGGGGGCGGAGGCGGAAAGCTGCGGGGCGTCGGACGGAACCGGGAAAGCAGCAGACAGGGCGGATCTGTGGCAGATCTGGTACCTGACCGCGCTGACGGTATTGTCCCTGATCTGCGGGGCGTCGGGCGTCCGGTATTTTCTCTCGGTCTACGGACCCCTGGTGCTCGCGGGGGGATTTTTGATGCTGCAGGGGAGGAGCTTTCGCGTGCTGCTGCAAAGCCGCGCGGGAGACGAAAAGACGCTCCGGCAGCGCCTGTCCGAGGTGGGAGCGGCGTTTCGGTCTCCGGAGGGCGCCATTTTCCGGTGCAGCCTGGGCGCTACGCTGATCGCCCTCATCGGCTATGCGTTCGACGTGACCTACATCCGCAGTCATTACAGCTTTACGACCTATGAGAATCTGAATTTCATACAGGTCATCAACGGAGAACTCCTGCTGCATCTGCAGAATGCTTTCGGATCGCTCCTGGAG
>JAFYEE010000143.1 GCA_017544405.1 Lachnospiraceae bacterium | reverse complement strand
GACGGATCGAAGATCGGCAGCGGCTGCGGTCAGGACTGTGCGTCCTGCGGCGAGAGCGGCTGCAGCATGCGGCTTTATGATGCTTCCGCTGGTCCGAAAGAGGAAGCAAAGCCGGAAACGGCCCAGGCTCCGAAGGATAACGTTTCGGATGCGGAGAAAGGAGGAGAGGAGAAATGATACGCGATTTACTGATCTTACTCATCGGTTCCTCCCTGGTCTCCAACGTGGTGCTCAGCCAGTTCCTCGGACTGTGCCCGTTCCTCGGTGTCTCCCGCAAGGTAAAGACCGCATCCGGCATGGGCGTCGCCGTCATCTTTGTCATCACGCTGGCGAGTGCGGTGGCGGGCCTGATCTATCAGTTCATCCTCGTGCCGCTCGATATCACCTACCTGCAGACCATCGTCTTTATCCTTGTCATTGCGGCGCTGGTGCAATTCGTGGAAATGTTCCTGCGCAAGGCGGTTCCCTCGCTGTATGAGGCGCTGGGTGTGTATCTGCCCCTGATCACGACCAACTGTGCCGTGCTTGGCGTGGCGCTGACGAATGTGCAGAAAAATTACGGTGTCCTGACGGGCATCGTCAACGGATTCGGCACCGCGGTCGGCTTTACGGTGGCGATCGTCATCCTTGCGGGACTGCGCGAGCGGATGGAATACAATGATTTCCCGGGACCGATCAAGGGCAGCCGGCGGTACTTCTTACGGCCGGGCTCATGGCAATCGCGTTCTGCGGATTTTCCGGACTGCTTTAATGCCGATTGACAGGCCGGAAGGAAGCGCTGCGGCAGAGTCCTTCCGGAGAACATTGGAGAGGTGATTATGAGTATAAGCGGAATCTTGCTTGCTGCCGGAATCGTGGCAGCGGTGGGTATCTTTGTCGGACTGTTCCTCGGAATCGCCGGCATCAGATTCAAAGTGGAGGTGGACGAGCGCGAGGAAGCGGTCCTTGCGGCGCTGCCGGGCAATAACTGCGGCGGCTGCGGCTATCCGGGGTGCTCGGGACTCGCAGCGGCGATCGTCAAGGGCGAAGCGGCTGTGAATACCTGTCCGGTCGGCGGTGAGCCGGTCGGGAAGAAGATCGGGGAGATCATGGGCGTGGAAGCCGGCGAATCCCGGCGGATGGTTGCTTTTGTGGCCTGTGCCGGCGACTGTGAGAAGGCCGGTACCGACTATGAATACAGCGGCGTAGAGGACTGCTCCGTGATGGCATTCGTCCCCGGCGGCGGTCCGAAGACCTGTAACAGCGGATGTCTCGGATACGGAAGCTGTGTGAAGGCCTGTCCCTTTGACGCGATCCATGTGGTGAACGGTGTGGCGGTCGTGGACAAGGAAGCCTGCAAGGCCTGCGGAAAATGCGTCGCGACCTGTCCGAAGAACCTGATCCGTCTGATCCCCTACGACGCGAAGCATATGGTGGCCTGCAGCTCTACGGACAAGGGACCGGTGACCATGAAAGCCTGCAGCGTCGGTTGCATCGGCTGCGGGATCTGTGTCAAGAACTGTCCGGCGGAGGCCGTCCATGTGGAGAATTTCCACGCGATCATTGATCCGGACAAGTGTACGGGCTGCGGCATCTGCGCCGAGAAATGCCCCAAGAAGTCCATCGTCTAAGTGAGTGGACTGTCTGAAAGGACCAAAAACTCTATGCGATTACCCGGCAGCGATGATGATAAAAACAGAATGTCTCCGCATCTTCTGACGGCGCTGGTTTCGGCTGGTGTGGTGATCCTGCTGATCCTGGCCGTTGTGATCGGAAGCAACCGTAAGCCTTCCGCTTCCGGAAGCGGCGCAGGCTCTGCGCAGAGCCCGTCTCCGGGCGCGTCCGGCGAGGAGACCGTCCCTGCCCGGCCTTCCGATCAGGGGCCGGTGCCTGCGGAGGAGGTGGAGGTGGGAGATCTGCATCCTTCCGATCTCGACTTCTGGGATCTGTACCCGAATCTGAATCAGGAGCAGACCCTCGATACCGTGCCGGTGGAGCAGGTAAAGCCCGACGCGATCCCCATGGAGGAAAATGATCCTTCCACGGACGGAAAGCATACGCTGGTGATCCTTCCGGACGGAAGCGAAGAGTGGGTCGTGCTGAGCCAGCAGATCCCGCGTAACGATTACGATTATACGAACCTGACGGCTCAGGGGGATTTTATGACCTACTATGTCGACGGTCACAAGGCCTCCTACCTCGGTGTCGATGTCTCCGAGAACCAGGAATACATCGATTTTGCTTCCGTGAAAAAAGCCGGGATCGATTTTTGCATGATCCGCGCCGGCATCCGCGGGTATTCCACGGGAACGCTTTCCGTCGACAAGTATTTTGAGGACAATTTAAAGCGCGCGAACGAGGCCGGACTTTCGGTCGGTCTGTATTTTACTTCCCAGGCGCTGACGGAGGAGGAAGCGAAGGAAGAAGCGCAGCTGATTCTGGACCGCATCGGGGACCTTCGCGTCGATTACCCGATCGTGATCGACATGGGCTATGTGGAGAATGATTCCGCCCGGATCGAAGGGCTCACCCGCGAAGAGAAGACGAAGGTCACGAAGGCCTTTCTGGACGCAGTGAAGGAGGCCGGCTATCACGGGATGATCAAGGGCACCAAGGAGTGGCTGATCAAGGAGATCGATCTGACCAAGCTGTCCTCTGCGGACATCTGGCTGGACCAGCATCAGGACCTTCCCGACTATCCGTATGCCTTCACCATGTGGCAGTACAAGCAAAGCGGCAAGGTGGACGGGATCTCCGGATATGTGGGACTGGATCTGTGCTTTATTGATTACACCGCAAAGTAGAACGGAAAATAGAACCGAAAAACCGAAGAAACCGAAGAAACAGAAGAAACCGATAAGGCCTTCAAGAGAAGACCTTACCGGTTTCTTTGTGCAGAGATTTTGTTTCCGAGGCGTCCAAATCCTGCCCCTCCCGGGACGGTAGAATTGCCGTGACGGGAGATAAGTCAGGGCATCAGAATTGCCGGGGCGGGAGAGTTACCGTCGCTTCGGGGGCTCGGTGCCCGCCAGACGGTAGATGCCGGGCGCGATCTCCAGCGAAGTGTAGATCTCCGCGTAGACGCGGGGGGAGAGATCGTCCGGCTCATTCGGAACCCAGGCTTTGCCTATGCCGCCGGACTGCAGGATGTCGATCGCCTTGTTGTAAGCGATGGCCGCCTCCAGCGCGGATGCATACTCCCCGACGGGGAGATACCCCTTGTGGTGGATTTTGACCGCGTAGGAGCT
>JAFYEE010000142.1 GCA_017544405.1 Lachnospiraceae bacterium | reverse complement strand
CGTGCTCTGGGTAATGCCCTGCTCTGCCAGCTCCTCGTCATTTAACTGCGAGTGCGTCGTGCTGGCCGGATGGATCACCAGGCTCTTGACATCCGCCACATTGGCCAGGAGGGAGAAAATCTTCAGATTGTCGATGAACTTCCAGGCTGCCTCCCGGCCGCCCTTGATCTCGAAGGTGAAAATGCTTGCTCCTCCGTTGGGGAAATACCGCTCATACAGGGCATGATCGGGATGATCCGGCAGAGAGGGATGATTGACCTTCGCCACCTGCGGATGCTTTGCCAGGAACTCGACCACCTTCTTGGTATTCTCCGCGTGGCGCTCGAGGCGAAGGGACAGCGTCTCGGTTCCCTGCAGCAGCAGGAACGCATTGAAGGGAGAAAGGGTCGCGCCGGTATCTCTCAGAAGGATCGCACGGATGTAGGTGACAAAGGCTGCCGGTCCTACCGCATCCGCGAAGGAAATGCCGTGGTAGCTGGGGTTGGGTGCAGCGATGGGAGCATATTTTCCGCTTGCCTTCCAGTCGAACTTACCGGAGTCGACGATCACGCCGCCGAGGGTCGTTCCGTGGCCGCCGATGAACTTGGTTGCGGAATGTACCACGATGTCCGCACCGTGCTCGATCGGACGGATCAGGTAAGGGGTGCCGAAGGTATTGTCCACCACGACGGGCAGTCCGTGGCGATGGGCGATCTCGGAGATGGCATCGATATCGGGGATGTCACTGTTCGGATTGCCCAGCGTCTCGAGGTAGATGGCCTTGGTATTCTCCCGGATCGCCGCCTCGACTTCCTGCAGATTGTGTGCATCGACGAAGGTGGTGGAGATGCCGTACTGCGGAAGGGTGTGTGCCAGCAGATTGTAGCTGCCGCCGTAGATCGTCTTCTGTGCTACGATGTGCTCTCCCGCGGAGGCCAGGGCCTCGATGGTATAGGTGATGGCCGCTGCTCCGGAGGCCACGGCCAGTCCGGCGACGCCGCCCTCGAGAGCGGCGATGCGATCCTCAAACACGCCCTGTGTGGAATTGGTCAGTCTGCCGTAGATATTGCCCGCGTCCCGCAGCCCGAAGCGGTCCGCCGCGTGCTGGGAATTGCGGAATACATAGGAGGTCGTCTGGTAGATCGGTACCGCTCTCGCGTCCGTCGCCGGATCCGGCTGTTCCTGTCCCACGTGAAGCTGTAAGGTTTCAAAACGATATTTGCTCATAATCTTTCCTCCTCAGAATTTATTTTCTACTTTTCCTAGATGTCAACTAGGTTTTGTATGAATTCATATTAATCACCGGGTGCGGATTTGTCAACAGGTTTTTTAAAAAAATTTCTTTTCGTGATTTCATACTTTGTTCGATTTACAAACCGAACATGTGTTCCTATAATTTTCTTGCATGGAGTTCCGTAAAGAAAGGAGGCAGCATGTCCGGTTTTCCATCCTATACATCCTTTGATTATCAGCCGGTCGCGACGATCCCCGTCATCGCCTCCTTCGATGCGGAGGGGCATATCGCGCCTCTCTATGTGCGTGTGGATGGGGTCCCGCTGAAGGTGGATTCCTTCTGGGTGAAGTCCTCCTTCGCCCACACGGTCACGTTTTCCTGCCAGGTGCAGCACGAGGATACGCTCCTCCCGGTTCTTCTTTCCTATTATCAGACGGAAGGAGTCTGGACGATTCCCGCACAGACGCAATCCCTCCTCCCCTGAGGGCGGGGGAACGGACTCCTGCCCGGTGGTTCGGTGTCCGACCGTCCCGGATACAGATCCTTTCGTAATAGAAAAGGAGAAGAAATGCGGCTTTCCGCATCTCTTCTCCTTGATTCCTTCGCATATTCGGCCGGTTTTTACCAGCTCAGCACTTCGGCTCCGTCCTCCGTGACCAACACCATGATCTCCCACTGGGCAGAAGGCATATGATCCTTCGTGTAGACCTCCCAGCCGTTTTCCTTGTCCGTATAGATCTCCTCCTTCCCCATGTTGACCATGGGTTCGATGGTGAAGATCATGCCGGGTACCAGCAGCATCTCGGTCCCGCGCCTGGAGTGATAGCCGACCCAGGGCTCCTCATGGAATTCCAGCCCGACGCCGTGACCGCCGATCTCACGGACGACCGTGTATCCGCGCTCATAGCAGTAGTCATGTACCGCCTGTCCCATATCGCCCAGATAGCCCCATGGCCGGACGGCATCGAGTCCCGCGTAGACCGCCTCCTTCGTCACCTGCACCAGGCGGCGCTTCTCCTCGCTGACCTCACCGATGCAGAACATGCGGGAGGAATCCGAAAAATATCCGTTCAATATGGTAGAACAGTCGACATTGACGATATCCCCGCTTTTCAGGACCACATCCTTCGAGGGGAAGCCGTGGCAGACCTGGTCGTTGACCGAGGTGCAGACACTGTAGGGATAGCCTTCATAGTTCAGGGGCGCGGGGATCGCACCGGCCGCCTCGCTCATGGACCTGACGATATGGTCGATCTGGGCCGTGTTCATCCCCTCATGGATCTGCGCTTCGATGGCATCGAGGATCGCCACGTTGATCTTGCAGCTCTCCTTGATTTTCTCGATCTGCGCCGGCGTCTTGATGATGTCATGTCCGGGCACGATGTGTCCCATCATCTTTTCCTTTTTGATCCTGGCATCGAAGGCCTCGTGACAGACCTTGTACTTTTTTCCGCTCCCGCACCAGCAGGGATCGTTTCTTCCGATTTTATGGAGCATGTGCTTGTCCTTCTTTCTTTTTAACTATATTGCAGTAGGGTTACCCGTTCGTCCTGCGCACGGGATGGGAAGCGCCGCCGCGCTTTGCCTTGCTCTCACAGGTATCATGGCACTCGCAGCTGCCTGCCTCGACGGAGGAGACTCGCTGTCCTTCCCGGATCAGATGGCAGGCCTTCAGACCTTCCTGGATCACGCGGTTCCATACCGCCCCCGTCAGATCCAGCACGCCTCCGTCGCGCAGATACACCGTGCATGCCTGACGCTCGCAGTCCTCCGTGCCGCAGGCCACGCGGTACATATTTTTACGGCTGATCGCGCCGACCTCCTCAAGCGTATTGATCATCCGATAGACCGTCGCGGTCCCGATGGTCTTGTCGATCTTGGAAGCCTTGTAGAAAATCTCCTTGCAGCTTGAGCAATCCTCCTCGAGGATGATATCCAAAAGCATCAGACGCTGCCTGGTGATCCTGCAGCCGCGCTCTCTAAGGCGCTGAATAATGATATCCTTCTGCATGGTACTGACCATAAACTGTTCCTCCGTGAAGGGAATCCGCAGAGCGATTCGTAAATGATAATGATAACCAACAGTGGTTAGTATATTCTAACGCAGCGGGAATGTCAACCAAAAACTGTCTCGCTTTTTTGTCATAATTCACAGTTTTTTAAGAATTACCTTCGTTCGCTTGCAATTTATGTCTACCAACCCTATAATACAAACTACAAGATATAGAATTAAATAAGGGTTGATATACTAAATCTTGTGGCATAACAGGTGAGCGGATAACGTAGGTTACGCTCTTCTTTTATGCATAAATACGCACATTACCAAGAGAACCGGGAAAGGAAGCAGGGAATGAAGATCCAGAAAAGAGACGGCCGTATTGTTGACTATGAAGCAGAAAAAATAGTAGCCGCTATCAAAAAGGCCAACAACGAGGTGGATGAGTCGGAGCGCGCCAGCGATGCTCTGATCAATCTCATCCTCCGGGATGTGGAGCTTGAGACGGCACAGGGCAAGATCCTCACCGTGGAGCATATCCAGGATATGATCGAGGAGCGCCTGGTAGAGCACAATAAATACACGCTCTCCAAGAAGTACATTGTGTATCGCTACCAGAGAAGCCTTCTGCGCAAGTCCAACACGACGGATGAGTCCATTCTGAAGCTGATCCGCAATGAGAATAAGGAACTTGCGGAGGAGAATTCGAACAAGAATACCCGCCTTGCGTCCACCCAGCGCGACTATATCGCAGGGGAAGTATCCAGAGACGTGACACGCCGTATGCTGCTTCCGGAGCACATCTCCCTGGCGCATGACAACGGTGTCCTCCACTTCCATGACGCGGACTATTTTATCCAGCCGATCTTCAACTGCTGCCTGATCAATATCCAGGACATGCTCGACAACGGCACCTCCATCAACGGCAAGATGATCGAGTCGCCGAAGAGCTTCCAGGTCGCCTGCACGGTCACCACGCAGATCATCGCGGCCGTCGCCTCGAACCAATACGGCGGTCAGTCCGTGAACATCAAGCATCTGGGCAAATATCTGCGCAGAAGCCGCGATAAGTTCATGCGCCAGCTGGATGAGGAATTCGGCGATCAGATGAGCAAAGAGGACAAGGACCGCGTGGTAGCGCTCCGTGTCCGCGATGAGCTTAAGAGCGGTGTCCAGACGATCCAGTACCAGATCAATACCCTGATGACGACCAACGGACAGTCTCCGTTCGTCACCCTCTTCCTCCACATCGATGAAACCGATCCCTATGTGGACGAGACCGTAGAGATCATTATGGAGATCCTCCGCCAGCGGATCGAGGGCACGAAGAATGAAAAGGGCGTCTATGTGACTCCCGCCTTCCCGAAGCTGGTCTATGTGCTGGATGAGAACAACTGCCTGAAGGGCGGCAAATACGACTATGTCACGGAGCTGGCAGCGGAATGCTCCGCCAAGCGGATGTATCCCGACTATATCTCCGCCAAGAAGATGCGCGAGAATTATGAGGGCAATGTCTTCTCGCCCATGGGCTGCAGATCCTTCCTCTCTCCCTGGAAGGACGAGAACGGCGCGTACAAATTCGAGGGCCGCTTCAACCAGGGCGTGGTCTCCCTCAATCTCCCCCAGATCGGTATCCTGGCGGAGGGCGATGAGAAGCGGTTCTGGAAGCTGCTCGATGAGCGGCTCGACCTGTGCTTCGAGGCACTGATGTGCCGCCACAAGGCACTTCAGGGCATCACCAGCGATGTCAGCCCCATCCATTGGCAGTACGGCGCCATCGCCCGCCTGAAGAAGGGACAGACCATCGATCATCTGCTGACCGGCGGATATTCCACCATCTCCCTCGGTTACATCGGACTCTATGAGCTGACCTATCTGATGAAGGGTGTCTCCCACACGGATCCGAACGGTGAGGAATTCGCCCTCCGCGTCATGAAATATCTCAAGGAGACCACCGCCAGATGGAAGAAAGAGACAAATATCGGCTTTGCTCTGTACGGCACTCCCGCCGAGAGTCTCTGCTACCGTTTCGCGCGCATTGACCGCGAGAAGTTCGGTGATATCCCGAACGTCACCGACAAAGGGTATTATACCAACTCCTATCACGTGGATGTCCGTGAGAAGATCGATGCCTTCCGGAAATTCGCATTCGAGAGCCGCTTCCAGAATCTGTCGCTCGGCGGAGCCATCTCCTATGTGGAGATCCCCAACCTGACCAATAACATCGATGCGGTCAAGGAAGTCATCAAATACATCTATGACAACATTCAGTACGGCGAGTTCAATACCAAGTCCGACTACTGTCATGTCTGCGGTTACGACGGAGAGATCCTGATCAATGACCAGAACGAGTGGGAATGCCCGCAGTGCCACAACAAGGATCACTCCAAGATGAATGTCACCCGCCGGACCTGCGGCTATCTGGGAGAGAACTTCTGGAACGCCGGCAAGACCAAAGAGATCAAGGTACGCGTGACACACCTGTAATCCCCGGTGGATCGTTGCTATGTATTATTCGGATATCAAAAAAATCGATGTGGCCAACGGGCCCGGCGTGCGTGTCTCCCTCTTCGTCAGCGGCTGTACCCATCACTGTGAGGGATGCTTCAACGCGGAGACCTGGAGCTTCACCTACGGCCAGCCCTACACGGAGGCCGCCGAGGCCGAGATCATGGAAGCGCTGGATCATGAATATATCAGCGGCTTTACCTTCCTCGGAGGCGAGCCCATGGAATCTCAGAACCGTCCCGTCGTCTACGATCTGGCCGAGAAGATCCATACCCGGTTTCCGGAGAAAAGCATCTGGAGCTTTACCGGCTACCTCTACGAGGATCTGCTGAAGTGGGAGGCCGAGGGAGATGAATATGTTCACCGTCTGCTGAATCTTCTGGACGTTCTGGTGGATGGAGAATTTGTATATGCCAGACGCAATCTCCGGCTTCGGTTCCGCGGCTCCGAGAACCAGCGTCTGATCGATGTCAAAAAGTCACGCGAAGCGGGACATGTCATACTGTGGGAAGGATAAAAGAAACGAGCAGGAGGGTTTCCTCCTGCTCGTTTTGTGATCCGGTCCTGCGATCCCGTTTTGTGATTTGGTCTTGTGATCCGGTTCCGTCCTCAATTGGACTTGAAAAAAGGAAGCTTCTGGAACGTCGCCATCACCGCATTCAGATTCTCGATCGCTTTCTCCAGTTCCTTCGCATCCAGGGCTTCCAGAGAGTCCATGGCCTCGTTGAAGCCGTCCACATCCAGCGCTTCCACCTGTGTGATGATGCTCTCCCAGTCCACACTCGAAAGCTGTGCATTGATCTCATCCACATCCTGCGTCAGAGCGTCGATGTCCACGCTCTCCAGCATGGCCAGCCCGCTCTCCATCTCCTCGAGCGATTCCGCGATCGCCTTGACATCCGCGAGACTCGGAAGCACCTTCTGCACGACCATATACCCGCCGGCGAGCAGGGCAATGAGCAGCACCAGGATCACCGCATTCAGGATCCGGTTGATCCGAAGACTCCTGCGAAGCGATTTCAATTCCTGCTGAAGCACTTCCATATCATTATCCATTTTCCTTCTTCCTTTCTCCCAAAAACAAAAAATCAGAACCGGAACCTGACGTCCCGATTCTGATATTATACCTGATTCCCCTGCAAAAAGCCATCTCAGATGCAAAAGCCACGGAAGCCACAGCACACATTGCAGGCCAGATTCAGAAGGCAGATCCTCACGCAGGTATCTCCACCGGTGGTACTGGGGAATCCATATCCCGCCTGGCGCTGCGTATACCAGACCGATCCGCTCTCGAGCTTGCGCACAAGCAGCTGGTATTCCGGATTGTCCGGCTCCATGGCGGCTGCGCGTCTGGCATGCTCCAGCGCCTGAATGCTGCTGCCGAGTCCGTAATTGGCGCAGGCGCTGTAATAGTACCATCTGGCCCCGCGCGCGCCCTGCTCCATACGGTCGAGCGTTGTCCGCGCCTCACGGTAGTACCCGCTGCGGATGAAATTGCCGGCAGCGCGCAGCTCCGGAATGTCTTCGTAGCCGGTCCCGGACGCGTTCTGGTAGGAGCCGAAGCCGCCATACCCGCCCTGAGCGTAGGAGGAACTGCTCCGCTGATAGGAGCTTCCGTACGAGCGGCCGTAGGAAGAACCATAGGAACTTCCATAGCTTCCGCCGCCGAAGCCTCCGTATCCTTCGGTCCGCTCCTTCATGATCTGCTGGTAGGCGGACTGAACCTGCTTGAATTTCTCATCCAGCTGCTCCTGATCCGGCCGGCCCACATTCTCATCCGGATGGTAGCGTCTGCTCAGCGTTCGATATGCTTTTTTGATCTCCTCCTCCGAGGCATCGCCGGATATACCCAGCACTGCATAAGGATCCGCAATCATTTCGTATCCCCCTGTTTTTTTCCGGCTGCTTTTTCGCGTGCCTTCTGCACGGCTTCATAGCGGGTCCAGACACCGGAATACAGGATATTTCTTAAGATATCAACATTTTCGATGATCGGCAGCTGTTCAAATTCCTTGCAGCATTCCGCCATCACCATGGTAAGCGCGGTTCTGGAATCAAGTTCAAAGCTGGGATTGTCCATCCGATGCGCGATCGGATTGTACCGTCCGTGCTTCAAATCCCCCGGTGCATCTTCATAGGCATCCACCAGATAGATGAATTTGCCCAGGAAAAATCCCATCCGTTCCAGATTATCACTCCACGCATCCTGCCGGTACACAAATACCTGTGCCAGGATCTGCCCGAACAGTCCGGACATGACATCCGGATCCTGGCAATTTTCCTTCTCCTTCTGTTCCAGGTCGCTCAGGAGCTGACGGATGCGCAGGATCTTCTCCCGGTACAGCTTCCTCTGCTTGCAGCTGCGCTTCCGCAGGATCAGCCCGTAGAGCTTCCGCACCAGACGCCTCTCATCGGCCCAGTCGTCCTGACATTTGTAGAAGGTCAGAAGTACATTCATATCCGCCACGTAATCGGCGATCGGATTGAGCTTTGCCGTGTGCTTCTCAAAAGGATGCGCGGCGCAGCGCTCCTGCAGTTCCTGCGTCTCCGGCTCGTAGAGCGAGCTGAGGAGCAGGTACAGAAAGGTCATATCATAACTGAGCGAAATCCGCCCCAGGGTCTTGTAGCGATTGCGGAGTGCCGTGCACAGACCACAATAATAGGACCGATATTCTTCGTACTCTTTGACCATCATTTCCGGCTTATTGATCGTCACATATCCGAACATAGAGGTCCCCCTTTGGTGCATAAAATCCAACGAGTATATTATGCACCGCCGCGAAAATGAATACAATGAACTGCATCCGAACAATGTCTAAAAAAAGTCGAAACATGGAAAGGAGCCGGATTTCCTGCGAAATTCGGCTCCGAAAACCTTATGATCCTATCGCCCGAAATGCTCGGTCTCAGTGCTGTGCCACATCCTTCATGGAGAAGCTGATCCGGCCCATCTTGTCCTTGCCCAGGCAGACAACCGTCACTTCATCCCCAAGGGTCAGGTAATCTTCCACATGCTCCACGCGCTCCTTCGCGATCTTGGAGATGTGAACCATGCCCTCCTTGCCGGGTGCGAACTCGATGAACGCACCGAACTCCTTGATGGAGACAACCTTGCCCTTGAAGATCTGGCCTTCCTCAAAGTCGGTGGTGATGATCTTGATCATCTCGATGGCCTGATCCATACCCTTCTGATCGACACCGCATACATCCACGCGGCCGCTCTCATCGATGTCGATCTTGACACCGGTGCGGGCAATGATCTCATTGATGGTCTTGCCTCTCTGACCCACGACATCACCGATCTTCTCCGGATCGATCTGCATGGAGACGATCTTAGGCGCATACTCGTTGACGGTCGGTCTCGGAGCAGCGATCGCGGGCTTCATGCAGTGGTCCATGATGAAGAGTCTCGCCTCACGGCAGCGTGCGATCGCACCCTCCACGATGGGACGGGTCAGACCATGGATCTTGATATCCATCTGGATGGCGGTGATACCCTCGGTGGTACCGGTCACCTTGAAGTCCATGTCGCCGAAGAAGTCCTCGAGACCCTGGATGTCGGTGAGCAGTACGAAATCATCATCGGT
>JAFYEE010000141.1 GCA_017544405.1 Lachnospiraceae bacterium | reverse complement strand
CCGGATGTCTCCGCTTCCCCCAGCTGTTTGCAGGATTCACCCAAATTCCTGTAACAAACCCATAAACGAGACATGCACAAAAATTAGAAAAGAACTCTGCGAAGAATATGAACGTGGAGCAGGGTTTACTCCAGAAGAGATCCGGAAAGGCTATCATGGTGGCAACGAAGGAGATGCCAGTAGGTTTCGGAAACAAAAAAAGAAGAAGTAGTCTTGTGGCAAATGATCTTTTCCACTTTTCACAGATCCTTTGTAATTTTCAGAGGATTCAGAAATCGTTGAAATTTCAACGTTCCATCTTCAAAAACCTTGCATAATTACATGCAGAAATGTAAAAAGGGGAGCAATTTAGCGCCCCTTTTTCAATGTCTATTTTCTCTCCTCCAACAGCGCTCCCAGGATGCACTCCTCGATCAGCGTTATGATCTGCGCGTCACTTTCCCCGCGCTTGCGGGCTTCGCGGATCACGGTCTGCTGCAGGCGCGCGAAGTCGGCCACGGCCTTGGCTTTGGCGCGGCCGTGCCGGCCGTCGCCAGAAGGGTCATCGTTGTGTAAATAGTCCAGCCACATGGTGTCCTCCTTACCTCTTCTCCCTAATCAATTCTTTCGCGACCTTCAGGTACTCCCGGTACATCATGCAGATGGTGGACGGTGAGGGCAGCATGCTGAGGTCTTCCTTCGGGATCAGGCCGCATTCGTAGTTGTGGATGTAGGCGCGCATTTCGCTGGCCTCGGCCTGCAGTTCTTCGAGGGTGTCGTTCTGATGCTCCATACGGTAGCTATCGGGGCTGATCATCATGGGTGTGTCCTCCTTTTGTGTATGGTAACGGTATTGCAGCAGGCCGGGCAGATGATGTGGTCGCCTGGGGAGCGACATCCGGTGCGTCCTGCGCTTTCAGTATAGAAAAAGCACCTGCCCATTAATGGGACAGGTGCTGGGTGTGCGCGGGTCAATTTGCCTTTTGCCTGTTCTTGTTGTAATTGTACCGGCAGCGGATCCAGATGCTGACCGCATTCGTCAAAGCGATCAGGATCATGACGAGATAGAACGCCTTCTCGAAAAGACCGGCGGCGGCAAAGCTTTCGGACAGGGTCACGCCCAGCGTCGATGCGCTGATCTGCGGCGTCTGCACTTCTGCGGCATAAGACTGCCCGGAAGGGCCGCGGAGGGTTGCGCGGATCACCGTCTGCGCATACACGATCTCCGGCGATGACGCGTCCTCGACGTAATAAAGTCCGCTGTCCCCGATCCCCTCCAGATCCGAGAGCCATCTGCCGATGGAATCGACTCCGATGATAGCTCTCGCCTGGTCCGTATCATAACCGGTCTCTTCTACCGACACTTTGCAGGGAACCGAATAGTAGCCTTCCGGGATCTGCTTCTGCAGATCGTTGAAGACCGCGACGGGGAGCAGCAGGATATACGCGATGACAACGCAGAGCACCCATGTTTTGGGGATGTGATAATCGCTTCGGATCTTCTTCCCGACAAATGCGTTAACGATGGCAAGAATCATTCCGAAGAAGCCGAGGTAGTTTAATATGGATACCATAGGTCGTTCACCCTTTATACCTTGCGGTAATTATATCACGGATGAGGGCCTCTGAGGTACGGGTCCGCCTTAATAAGCTGCGGCCTCCTGGTCGCGGAAGAAGCGGCGCATGTTGCGGATGCGCTCCTTGCCGTCGTAATTGCGGCGGGTGCCGAACCAGCGCGGGGCCGGGTAAAGGGTGATGCAGACGCCGTCCGCGCTGAAGATGTAGATCGCGTCCTGGTAGACCACCGGGTCGAGCCCCTCTTCGCAGAGGGACCGCAGATAGCGGCAGTCGCCGCCGCGGAAATCTTCGATCCGCTTGCCGCGGGTATAGGCGAGCTCGATGACGCGCTGCGCCCGTTTTTCGTGCAGGCCGAGCCTTTCGCGGGCTCTCTGTATGCTGTGCCGGGTCGTCATGGGCGGTACCTCCTTTTCTGTTCTGCCCCCTTTTGACGATACCATTTTAGTACGGGCGCAGTACGATAAGAGGGACAGGTGGGGAGGAGGATTTACAAAGGCCTCTTGCGGCCGCTATAATAAAGTAAACAACGATCTCAGCCGAGAAAGGAGACATCCCATGCCGATCAGCAACATCATTCCCAACGCGAAAGCGCTCATCGCCATGCGCACGGACCCGGACAACCGGCCGGAACTGAACCGGGCGCTGGAT
>JAFYEE010000140.1 GCA_017544405.1 Lachnospiraceae bacterium | reverse complement strand
GTGGTCCACATCTATGCCGAGGGAACTCTTGGGCAGGTCGCGCACATGTCCGTTGCTCGCTACCACCTGGTAATTGGTCCCCAGAAATTTTTTGATCGTCTTTACTTTGGCAGGTGACTCCACGATCACAAGATATTTTGCCATGCTATTTTCCCTTTCGTCTTACGAAAACGCGCAACGCATTTTCGTATATAGTAGAAACAGCCTCAATCGAGACAAGAATATACAACAAAAAAATTTTAAGCGCAAGTCCTAATTTGCGAAGGGCAGGGAGGACGGCCCGAAGCGGGCGGGAAAAAGAAAAACCCACACTCGAAAATGTGGGTTTCGCTCCAGAGCAGCGGGTCGGGGAATCGAACCCCTGTGTTCGCCGTGAGAGGGCGACGTCTTAACCGCTTGACCAACCAGCCATCAGCAAGCGCGTTTCATACGCGACTTGCTTATATTACAATATGGAGTTTTAAAATGCAAGTACTTTTTTAAAAATTTCGCTTTTGATTTTCTCAGTCGGTCGTAAAGAGGTCAAAAAGGCTGATCTGGTCCGACTCCGGGACATCGCCGAGGATCCCGAGCTCAAAAAGAAGTTCGGTCACCGTGGACGATACCTTGCAGCGCTCCTTGAAATCATTGCGGGAGGTGAAGGGGCCGAGCTTCGCGCCCTCCACGATGGAGTCCGCAGCCGTCTCGCCGAGTCCGTCGATGCTCAGGAGCGACGGCATGATCTTGCCGTCGATCACCTGGAAATGTCTGGACTTCACCCGGAAGATGTCAATGGGCATGAATTCAAAACCGCGGGCGTACATCTCCTGAACGACACGCATGTCACTGAGCTGTCCTTCTTCCTTGTTGCTTAAGGGCTCCAGGCCGGATCCCTTCTCCGCGTCCTTCCTGCGTTTGTAATCCGCCAGCGTGCGCTCGAGCAGGTCCCTGCCGCGGCACATGATCGAATAGGAAAATGCCTTGGCGCGGATACTGAAATAAGCCGCATAGTACGCCTGCGGATAATGGATCTTGCAGTAGGCGATGCGCCAGGCCATCATGACATACGCTGCCGCGTGGGCCTTCGGGAACATATACTTGATCTTCTCGCAGGATGCAATGTACCATTCCGGCACATCGTGCGCGCGCATATCCTCCTTCCACTCGGGCCATTTTTCCACCTTGCCCTTTGCCACGTTGCCCTTGCGGACGCCCTCCATGATCTTGAAGGATTGCTCGGATTCCAGCCCCTTTCCGATCAGGTAGGTCATGATATCGTCGCGGGTACAGATACAGGTGGAAATCGTCGCCACGCCGCTCTTGATCAGCGTCTCCGCATTGTCCAGCCACACGTCGGTGCCGTGGGCGAGGCCGGCGATCCGGACGAGGTCCGAGAAGGCCTTGGGCTGCGTGTCGATCAGCATCTGCATGGCAAAATCGGTGCCGAACTCCGGGATTCCCAGCGCGCCGAGCGGTGTCCCGCCGATGTCCTCCGGCGTGATGCCGAGGGCATCCGTATTCTGGAACAGGCTCATGACATCCGCGCCGTCAAGGGGAATATCCTTCACGGGATCGAGTCCGGTCAGATCCTGCAGCATGCGGATCATGGTCGGATCATCGTGTCCGAGGATATCGAGCTTCAGCAGGTTGTGGTCGATGCTGTGGTAGTCGAAATGCGTGGTGATGATATCCGTGGTCATGTCATTGGCCGGGTGCTGCACCGGGGTGAAGGAATTGATATCTTCACCGAGAGGAAGCACGATGATGCCGCTGGGATGCTGACCGGTACTGCGGCGTACCCCCGTGCAGCCCAGCGCCAGACGGGAGATCTCGCTCCCGCGCTTGGAGATGCCGCGCTCCTCAAAATAGTGCGCGACATAGCCATAGGCCGTCTTGTCCGCCACCGTCTGGAGCGTTCCCGCGCGGAAGGTCTGGCCCGAACCGAAGATGACCTCGGTGTATTTGTGTGCCTTGGACTGGTACTCGCCGGAG
>JAFYEE010000015.1 GCA_017544405.1 Lachnospiraceae bacterium | reverse complement strand
TTGATGCAGATGAAGAAGAGGGAACCCAAGGGAACCCAGGAAATCTAGTCTCATTTCCACAAAAGAAAAGCTCAGAAACATTGATTTCTCAACATTTCTGAGCCATCTTAGGTCATGCGGAAGATGGGACTTGAACCCACACGGCCTTGCGGTCACAAGATCCTTAGTCTTGCTCGTCTACCAGTTCCGACACTTCCGCGTCTGTCGATTGCGACCTTGATATAATATCATCCCTGCAAACAAAATGCAACTATTTTTTTACATCTTCCATGCCTGCATCAGAAGATATGCGGCCATGGATTCGGCGCTCGTTCCTTCCTGCAGGAAATCCGGGCACCCGCAGACCCCATGAAGGATCCCATACTCGTCCACGTAATCCTCCATCGTATCGCAGACCTTGCGAGCGTACGGCAGATACCGTTCCGGGAGCCATCCCGCCCTTACCGCACGGAAGACCGCGCAGGCCAGCATCATGGCAGAAGTGCCATCCACAAAAGAAGCCGGATCATCCAGAATATCATGGAAACGCCCGTCCGGGAGCTGCCATTCCAGCATATGATCCAAAAGCGCGTAAAACCACCCGGTCATCTCCTCCGCTGCCGCGGCCCGGTTCGCCTCTTTACTTGTGTCCGGCGCGGAACTGTTTTCTACGCCTTTCCGCATGGGCGTAATCCCGCGCAGGACATCGATCACCCGTGCCATGCCAAGCAGGGCCCATCCGTTTCCCGTCGCCCAAAGCTTGTCCCGCACGAAACGTCCGGTTCCGGCATCGTAGATATGACGTAAAAGCCCGCTTTCCTCATCCAGCAGAAAGGCCCGCATGCCGCGGATCTGGCGCACGGCTTCCTCCCACGCTCCCATCACGGCCAGAAAAGGCGGTGCCATGTAGATGGAATCGGCCCAGATCTGCATCGGCGAATAGCCTTCGTGAAAGCTGATCTCGTTGTGGCAGAGGATCCCTTCCGTATCCGCAGCCTCATCGCCGCATCCTGCCTGCGCCGGCCCGGAAGTCCTCGGTGCGAGGCGGAGCAGGTAGTCCAGCATCCGCTCCGCGCCTTCCGTATAGAAGGGATCTCCGGTGATCTCTCCGGCCCGCAGCACCACCTCTCCGTTTGCCGCCGGATCCGTCACGGCGATATTGTCCGTGATGACCGCCAACCGTCCGTCCGCCGTCTGTCGCAGGACCGCATCGTGCGCCATGGCAACGGCCGTCTTCACATCACCCAGTTCATAGACCGCCTGCATGCAGACGCCCTGCTCCCAGGGATACCGCTGCACGGCAAGCATTGCATGTTTCACCAGATGGATCTTCTCTTCCGACATCTTCCGCACGCCTCCCCAAATCTGCATGCCGCATTTCGCTTTTCCCGTCTTATCTTCCCTTGATCTCGATCCGGTCCAGGATCCCCTGTACCGAGACCCCCGGATGCGTCAGATACATGCGCGTCACATCCTCGATCAGGGTCCGGTCCGCACCGGTTTTGCGCGCGATCGTATCCAGCGTCTTGCCCTTATCGATCAGCTTCATGATCCGCGTGACGAGGTCACAGAGCTCCCGAGCGCTGCGTGCATCCTCTTTGTCTTTGGCGGAGCCTCCTCCCGCCTTCCCGGCGGATGCACCCAAAGCGTCGGATCCGCCTGCCACCTTACCATCCAAAACCGCCGCCTTCGCATGCCCGTAGTAGACGATCCTCGGCTTCCTGGAAAGCAACATCTCCCACGACCGTGCGATCTGCGTCCCCGCATGGAGCTCCAGCTCGTAGAGGGGATTTAGGTCCCCGACGAAGAGCTCCCCGCTATCCAGAAGAAGGGAGATACTGTCCGCGCTGTGCCCGGGCGTAGCGAGGATCTCCCCCTCGATCCCAAGCTCCTCCAGCAGAAAAGCCCTGCTCTCTTCCGCCCGCAAAAATCGGACCTCCGCATCCCGGATCGGCCGAAATCCGGAGCGGGCACCGTCCCCTGCTTTTTCCGCCCTGCCCTCCTTCGCAAACACTTCATCCGCCGCATGCAGATAGTCCCTCTGCTCCTCCAGCGCCAGGATTCTGACGCCGGTGTCTGCAATCTCCTGCGCGATGCCGCAATGGTCGGGATGATAGTGCGAGATCAGCAGGTACCGAATGTCCTGCAGCTGCTCTCCCACTTCCCCGAGGGCATGACAAAAGGGCGGGAACGTGCCCGCCCACCCTGTGTCAAAAAGGAGATGCCCCTTCGGTCCGGGGATCAGATAGGTATTGGTATTGGAATACTTCAGCAGTTTAATCATCCGGCAGTTTCTCCAGGATTTTCCGGTTGATACTCAGGTAGAATAATACGGTCAGGGCCATGGAAGCCACCTCCGCAATCGGGAAGGACCACCAGACCGCCGAGACGCCCCCGATACGGCCCAGAATGTAGGCCGCCGGCAGAAGGACCAGGAGCTGCCTCGAAAGGGAGGTAATGAGGCTGTAGAGGCCGTTTCCGACCGCCTGGAAGACGCCGCCCGTCAGGATGCAGTACCATGCGAAGAGGTAGTGCAGACCGATCTTGCGAAGGGCCGGCACACCCAGGGTATACAGCGTCGCATCGCCGGTGTCGAAGATGCGGATCAGCTGCCCCGGAACGAGCTCAAAGAGCAGGAACCCGATGAAGATGATCGCGAATCCGTAGATCAGCGCCAGCCGGTGCGCCTCCTTCATGCGATGCTTTTTCTTCGCGCCGAAATTGTATCCGACGATGGGGATCAGAGCGTTGTTGAGCCCGAAGATCGGCATGAAAAAGAAGCTCTGCAGCTTGTAATACACGGTAAAAACCGCCACCGCCCCCGTGTGAAGGGACAGAAGGATCGAGTTCATTCCGAAATTCAT
>JAFYEE010000139.1 GCA_017544405.1 Lachnospiraceae bacterium | reverse complement strand
CCGGGGCGAGTGGATCAGCAGTTACCCGGACAGAAACAACCGCATCATCACCGCGGTGCGCTTTGCGCTCGACCGTGTCATGAGCAGAGCCTGAGACGAATAAAAAATAGTTCAGAAACCGATTTTCACCCGGCCGTTTCTATGCTATACTGTAACTTGGCATATTGTAAACATCGTTATTGTATAGAACATCTCGGGAGGCCGCTGCTTTGAAATCGAATTTCTCCTTTTTACAGGACTCCTTCCCCGTGCTTGCAAACTTCGGCGCTCTGGCGGAGCAGTACTGCTATTCGGATTCCAATTCCTGCCTGATGAAGCTCGGCATGATCGGCGAAACCATCGTCAACCTGATCTTCACCTACGACAGGATTCCTCTGCCGTACGACAACAAGGCCAATACGCGCATCGATACCCTGCTGCGTGAGGGCCTCATCACGCGCGACCTCTCGGACATCCTGCACGCCCTCCGAAAGGTCCGGAACAAGGCCGTACATGAAAACTATGCTTCCGTCGAGGAGGGGAAGACCCTGCTGCAGATGGCCTACAGCCTCTGCGAGTGGTTCATGCAGTCCTACGGCGACTGGAAGTATAAGAGCAAACCCTTCGTCATGCCCGAGCCTTCCGATGCTCCCGTCCATGCCGATCCCAAAGAGGAAGAGAGAAAAGAAGAGGCGCTTATTAGAGAGGCTGAGGATACCGCCGCGGCCTCGCCTCAGGTTGATCCCAACGCCAGACGCAAACAGTCCCAGAAAGCGGCCGGCAGGCGCGTCAAGTCCGAGGCCGAGACCCGCTACCTGATCGATGAGCAGCTTCGCAAGGTCGGCTGGGAGGCGGACACGGAAAACCTGCGCTATTCCAAAGGCACGCGCCCTCAGAAGGGCCGCTGCATGGCCATTGCCGAATGGCCTACCGATTCTTCCGTCGGCAGCAGGGGCTTCGCCGACTACGTCCTCTTTGTGGATCTTCAGATGGTGGCGGTCATCGAGGCGAAAGCCGCGCACAAGGACATCCCCTCCGTGATCGATTACCAGTGCAAGGACTATTCCCGCCATATCCGCAGCGAGGATGCCCCCTATCAGATCGGCACCTGGGGCGAGTACCGGGTCCCCTTCACCTTTGCGGCAAACGGCCAGCCCTACCTCCGCCAGCTTGAGACCAAGAGCGGCATCTGGTTTCTGGACCTGCGCCTGCCGCATAACGTACCCAAGGCGCTGCACGGCTGGATTAGTCCCACCGGCATTATGGAAATGCTGGAGAAGGACGCTGCCGCCGGCAATCAGAGCCTGCAGGCGCTTCCCTATGACTTTCTGCGGGATAAGGACGGGCTGAATCTCCGCGATTATCAGATCCGGGCGATCCGTGCGGCGGAACAGGCGATCGCGGCCGGGCAGAGGAACATCCTTCTGGCCATGGCGACCGGCACCGGCAAAACCCGCACGGTCTTGGGCATGATCTATCGCTTCCTGAAAACCGGCCGTTTCCGCCGGATTCTCTTCCTGGTTGACCGCAACGCTCTGGGCGAACAGGCCGAGGACGTGTTCCGCGAGGTCCGGCTGGAAGACCTGATGACCCTGGACGATATCTATAACATCAAGGGCCTCGAAGACAAAAGCATCGACAAAGAGACCCGTATTCAGATCGCGACTGTTCAGAGCATGGTCAAGCGCATTCTGTATAACGACGATGACACCATGCCTGCCGTGACGGATTACGATCTCGTGATCATCGACGAGGCGCACCGCGGCTATGTCCTCGACCGCGAGATGGGCGATGACGAGATCCTCTATCGGGAT
>JAFYEE010000138.1 GCA_017544405.1 Lachnospiraceae bacterium | reverse complement strand
TGGTTCTGTGGACATCGGTAACCTCGCGCTCGAAGCAGGCACTGCCCTCTTAAGTGTCACGGATGCTTCCTCTGCCGCCCAGTCGGTCAAGGGTGCAGCCGAGGACGAAATGGCTTTCGTAGCCGCAAGCACCAATCCCGCCGTAGTGCTTACGGATTACGCAAATTCCCAGGGCATGCAGGTTGCGGATGTGCTCAATATCTCCCTGGATAATGTCATCTACAGAGGCTCCAGGGACCTGAACGATGCATGGAGAATTCCTCTGGGCGCTGATGATCCTCTGGACAATCCGGTTCATGTAGACCTTGAGCTGGACGGAGACATTGCTTCATCGATCGATTCGAACGATGTCAAGATCCTTTCCATTGACCCGGATGGCAATGTCATGGAACTGGAGGGCGGATTTGATCCTGAAAAGAATGTCCTGTTCTTTGACACCGATTACTTCTCCACCATCGCGATTGCTACCGGTGGCGCAGATGACCACTTACAGGACCAGATCAATCTTTTGAACCACTTGTACGACACTCTCCTCGGCCGCACAGGCGATGAAGGCGGCATGAACAACTGGATCGATCAGCTTCAGGCACACACTCTCGACGGTGCGAACCTGATCTATGGCTTCCTGAACAGTCCTGAATTCCAGGCAAAGGAAATGACCGATGCGGAATACGTCAGGATGCTCTACGAAGCACTTCTGGGACGTACCCCGAGCGACGAGGAAGTCGCCGGCTGGGTAACGCAGCTGGAAGCCGGTAAGACCCGCCTGGCACTCTCAGCAGGATTTGTCAATTCTCCGGAATTTAAGGCATTATACGAATCCATCGGCGTCGTACCCGGCAAAATGTTCGAGGACGGCACCCCTTACAATGCTGCTTACCGCCTCCTCATCGAGCATTTCTATGCGGCATCCCTCGGCCGCGAGCCGGACGAATCGGGCATCAATGACTGGGTGGAGCGCATGAATGCACAGGATCTGAGCATCGAAGGTCTCCTGCTCGGCTTCCTGAATAGTCCCGAATACCTGGGCTTCGAGCTGACGGATGAGCAGTTCGTCGACAACATGTACCTTGTCTGTATCGGACGTGAACCGGATGCAGCAGGAAAGGCAACCTGGCTGGCCGATCTCGCCGCAGGTGTCACCCGTGACAATATCGCAAGAGGTTTCCTTGGATCCAAGGAGTTCGGAGAGATTCTTGATTCCCTCGGCCTGTAATACTTTACGCAAATAGCATTTTGGAATACTCTCACCCCTGTCATCCTTTGTGGCAGGGGTGTTTTATCCCATTTTTCCCGAAGGAGGAATGACTTTATGCATGAACGAACAGGTCCTTTTTTGATTCACCAAAAACGGTTCTGGGCACTCCTCTTGTCAGTCACCGTGCTTGTCCTGGGACTCCCGCGTCTGGCCTTCCTGTCGCTGGCAACCGAGCTGGGAACCGGCGAAGCGGCCGCGGATACGGAGGAGGTGGGTACTCCGGATCCGGAGGAAACCAATGTAACCTATGCCGACCCGGAAGAGCTTGAGTACTGGGTCATCCCCGACGGTCTGGAACAGGGGGATTCCGATCAGACCGTCGGATATCGTATCCTGTACTCGGTCGACGATGGCGCCAACTGGACGAACGGACTGGAGGGAGAAGTCGAGCTCGATGATGAAGGCTACTACTTTATGCCGGCCGAGGATGTCTTCAACTGGGAGATCCACCACCCCGGCGCTCCGTTTATCGTTCGGGGAGCCGGCGATACCGTTAAGATCCGCGTAGATTTCAAATCTACTCCGCTTGAGGACGGATATGCCACCAAAAAGATCATGGCAGTAGGGGTCGGTGCTCAGGATGATCCTGAAGAGCCGTATGAACACTGGCTGGGATGGTCAGATTCCCCTTCCGATGATCTGGATAATGCCTTCAATGATCTCTCCTGCGTCTATACCTTCCATCCGGCCTCGGATGAGAGGAGTGATCTGCATCCGATGCTAGGCTATCCCGATGCCGGTTCTCCGGAGATCGTGGAGGAAGCAAAAAAATACCTGTATGCATTTGATCCGGAGGCCATTCAGGACAATCTGGCCGACACCGCAAAGTATGCGGAGCTTCTGTCCACGGAACTCTACGGTCGTTTTATCCGGGTAAGTATGTTTGGGGATTTTGGTCTACCGACAATGGATTATCAAAATGGTGGTAATACCCTGGATGAATACTACTGGGGCGTCCATGAGATGGTAGGCATGGAAAAGGTGAAATTCGAAAGGGCCGGCGATCCCATCACCGTCCGCAAGGCAGACGGAACAACCGAGACAAGGGCCTGCAATATTTACACCGTGGAATGGGGATACGATGAGTTCAACGGTGCTCCAATCGTAAGTCATCTTCCGGTCTACGAGCTGGCGGACATGGACGAACTCCTCATCTGCACGGACTGGAATGATTCCACGGGAACCGGCACCACCTTCTATTCCCGCACCCGCGCGGATGAAGTCTCCTGCTTCGGCGAACGTGATGCAGCCCTGGTCGTTGTGGCCGACAATTACACAAATGCTACGGTCGGAGGGAATTATGCGAATATTTCCCCTTCAAATGAAGACGGCATCTATGCTGCCCAGGCAGCTACGGATGATTCCTTCAATCTATATTTTGAAGGACTGGGGCTCGAACCCTACGGCGTGAATCTCCGCGTCCTCAAGGCCGGCAATACCTACGTGGCAGCGACCGGCGAGGGTGAGACCAAAGCCTACGGCGGTCTCGGACCGAACGGTGTCCGGACGGATCCTGTCTGGGCAACCGGCGATGACATGAGCGCCTATGTCTACATCGGCGATTCCACCGTCTATCTGCAGCCGCTGAACAACATCGGCGCCTCTACCTACGCGATCACGGATGTTGATTTCCGGGAAGATGCCGCATGGATGAGCGAAGGCGTGACGATCGACAAGAGCGATCTGACGAAGATCAAACTGACCTTCACCTCGAACTATTACAGTGAGATCCCGCTGGTCATTACCTATACCGGCGGTGTCACGAAGGAGATCACCATCAAGCGCATCGGTCTCGTCTTCAGTTACCGCTATCTCGGCGGAGCCACGGACTTCGATGAGGGCGAGCTGACCGATCGCATCTGGGTCGACTCCATCCCGGGCGGTGAGGTCGAATTCACCTACAACTATTTTGCCGGCGAGCAGATCGTCATCTGGGCGACCTACTACCACCCGACCAAGGATGCTGCCGAAGGAAGTCAGGATCTGTCCCTGTTCCTGACCTACGATGACGGATCGACCAGACTCCTCGAACATGAGGATGCGAATCACAACTGGAGTGGGTATATCGCAGGAAATGATGATGCAGTGGATGCAACTCTGTTCCTGATCGGCTTTGCTCCCGCGAAGATTTTTGACGGAAATGTCTGGACCGACAACATCACAGAGCAGTATCTGATCAGCCCGAACGGCGGGGAAGGCGGCGTATCCGCCATGGTACTCAACCATGGTTTCGACAGCGAAGAGACCTTCGGAGGCACCCAGATCGGTTCCGGTTCCGGCGTCTACTGGGATGGTCTCATCACATGGTTTTAAGGAAGGAGGACGCGAAGATGAAAAAATTAAGTATTCTTTTTGCAGCGCTCCTCTGCACCGTGCTGCTGCCCATAACGGCACAGGCCAAAAACAAAACCGTCACAATTGACAGCTTCGAAGCCAGTGTCAGTGAAGCCCGTTTTAGCGGCACCTCCGACGCGGCTGCGATCATGGTGCAGGTGCGCGATGAAAACGGCAGGATCCTGGCCCTCTCCACCTTCCCGGTGCTGGACGGCGCTTTTGACGGCAGCATCGAAGCTCTGTCCCTGACCGAAGGAAATACGGTCAAGCTCTACGCCGCAGATTACGAAGGCGGGAGTTTTGCCAAAGCGCAGACCACCGTCGGCAATGAGGAAGACGAGGAACAAGGCGGCCGGATCAGCGAATTTGTGGTGCTTCTGTATCAGCAGATTCTCGGCAGAGACGCCGATTCCGCAGGTTTGGAATACTGGAGTTCTCGACTTGCCGACCATCGTCAGGACGGCACCAATACGATCTGGGGCTTCCTGAACAGTCCGGAATTCACCTCCAAAGAAGCGCTGACCGATGAACAATACGTCACACTGCTCTACCGCGCGATCCTGGGCCGTGAACCCGACGCAGCCGGCCTGGCCGACTGGACCGGACTGCTCGGCAAGGGTGCGAGCCGTGCCGAGATCGTGACCGGATTCGTGAACTCCGTGGAATTTGCAAAGCGGGCGACAGATTTCGGAATCCTGCCCGGCGAGATGAAGCAGGACGGCACACCTTATCCTTCCGGGAGTCGGTATCTCGTTGATCGTTTCTACGCCGGCGCTCTCGGCAGAGAAGGTGATGAAGCCGGAATCAATCAATGGGTTGTTTCCCTTAACAAGAAAGGTCAACCCATCCGCACAGTGCTCTTCGGCTTCCTGAACAGTCCGGAATTTGCAGCCAAAGAGTACAGCTATCCCAATTATATCCGTGCTTTGTACCGCACGATTCTGGGACGTGACGCTGCGGACAGCGAGGTAACAGACTGGGAGAAAAAGTGCCTGGACAAAGAAAAATTGGTAGATCAGATTCTGGGATCTCCGGAATTTAACAAGACGCTGCAGGAACTGGGGCTGGTTCTGTAAGTACAGATTCGTTCGGAAACCGGAAATCAGACAGTTCTATAACAAAAAGCACCTGGCCATAACCGGTCAGGTGCTTTGCTTTTTGCACGCAAAGGGACTATCCCCCGTCTTCTCACAGTGTGAAATACAGCCATTGGGGCTTCGGAAGGGGCGAATAATCGGAAGTTCCATACCCGATGCTCTCCTTCGTGGCATCCCAGTAATAGTACTGATTGCCCCCGTCTATGGAGAACTGAATGCGGAAATACTCTCCGTATTCCGGCACCGGGATCATCAGGATCCCGGTCTCTCCTGCAGCGAGATCCATTTCATCCATGTAGATCTCATCCCAGTAGAACTGAATCTTCAGATCTGCAGGGCTAAGGAAACAAAGCGGAAATCCGTCGTCCTCGGTTGCACCGGCGAGATAGATCACGGGGATATTGTCCGTCCCCGGATTGCCCGGATAGAGTTCCTTCAGCCCGATCATCATGTTCGTATTTGCAGGTGCCATGCTCAGCTCCTGCTGCAGATAGGCGCTCAGGCCGTCAGAAGCCAGGTAGGGATGTCCCAGGAGTTCCTTCTGGAAATGGTAGATGATGGTTTCCGCCTTGCCATTACGATCCGTATAGCCCAGTTCCATCCGCAGGATGTCATCCTGCACCGGGTATATATGACAGTCGGCGGAAGGGTCGCCTTCTATTTTCACATCGGCTTCTACGCTCCAGCGGTAATCCTCGGCGTAGTCGTTTTCGTCCTTCCGGACGAGGTCCGCTCCTTCAAAATGCCTTCCCACCTGACCGCCCCGAAGCCAGAAAGCATCTGCGGTATAATTCCCCCAGCCCTTCTTCCGGAAGGTCAGGAGCGCGTAAGGATCGGTCTGTCCTTCCGTGGAGGTGAAGCTTCCGCCTAACTCGTAGGAGATCATCTCCCAGTTGCCCTCGAGCATCGCCAGATCGGCATTTTTCGGCTGCGGATTCTCATCGGCATACAACCAAGCGCCTTCATAATCGATCTCCGGGCTGTCCTTGCCCGCATAGTCCAAAGGCAGGCCAAGCGCTTTGCTGCGTTTTTCCAGTGCGGCATTTACCTCGTCCATGGTGCTGATCCTGACACCTTCTGCCTGCGCAAAATCGGCGAATTCCTGCAGAATCCCTTCATCCCCGTGATCAAGCTGCATGAAGTAGTAATACTGACCGTCGATGCAGTACTGGGTCATGTAGAAATTATCCAGCGTGTCCGCCTTGCCGGCCGCTTCCTGAGCGGCGGCAAAATCCTCGACCAGCGCGTTGATCGGCGGATGGTCATCGCCCTCCTCGTAGAAGCTCCAGCCATACCAGGTATCCGCACCGTGATAGTATTCCCGATAGTCGCCATTACTGTCACAGACATAATAGCTGTAGCCAAAATAGCCTGCACCGCCCGAGCCTGTATTTACGCTCATCCCGTTCTCACACAGGTAGGAATACACGCGGTAGTAGGATTCGTTCGCATGGGCGAGATACAGCTCTCCGTCCAGCTCCTGCAGGACAAAATAGGCCTGGGACTCATCATAGGACACCTTCGGATTGGAGAAAAAGAGGCAGAGCAGGTACCACGCTCCGGGGGCATAGGAGATGTCCAGCGTCCGGTACTGCCTGCGGTCGATGTCAAAATTCAGACTTCCACCATCATAGGCATCCACCATCACCGCATCCGCCAGTCCGTCAAAATCGTACGACGCGCCGGCCTTCAGATTCTCCCCGTTTATCATCATCGTATCGGAGAGGTAACTGTCCTTCACCTTCAGGGTCCGCTCGCCGCGCAGGAACTGCTTTACGATATCGGGACCGATGACGGCCGGTGCCGCGTCCCCATTCCCCGCTTCGCTTCCGCTGCCGGAAGCATCCGCATTTCCTGCTTCACTTTCGCTGCCGGAGCCTTCCGCATTTCCCGCTTCCCCTGCGCCGGTGTACGTACCTTCCTGCGGATGATTCAGCGCGAAAGAAGGATCCGGGGACGGCGGCTCTTCGCGCGGTTCCTGTTCCCCGCATCCGGCCAGAAGCAACGCTCCTGCAAGGAAAAGCGCCATATATTTTTTGGTTACGGAAAAATGCCTGGTTGTCATCGCTTTCTCCTTCCTTTTGAACGATTCCATGATCCCGGATCTTCAGGATTTGCTTTTGTCTTCCTGTTTTGCCTTGCCACTGCCGCGGCGGTCGAGTCGGTCGACATTTTTCTTGTGCACCATAATAAGGAGCGGCGCATCCGCCTTCAGCGGGCGCTCCGGATCAACATATTCCTCGATGATGCCATCCTTGATCGCGATGACATTGGCGCCGTATTTTTGCCGGAGACCGAGGGACTTCAGGGAATACCCGACCCATTCCGGTCGGGGGTTCATCTCGACGATGGCAAGCTCCTCGTTGATATCGAAAAACTCGAGGAAGTTGCTGGAAAGCAGGTGCCTTGCGGTACGATGGCCACTCTCCTCCTCCGGGAAGATCACCTCATCCGCGCCGATCCGCTGCAGGACCTTGCCCATGCGGCGGCTCCCCGCTTTTGCGACGACCTTCTTGATCCCGCATTCCTTG
>JAFYEE010000137.1 GCA_017544405.1 Lachnospiraceae bacterium | reverse complement strand
CGTTCTCTTTCAGCTCGGCAAGCGCCCCATTACCGAGGGCATGAACATCCTCGGCGCGCATCTGGACAGCCCGCGGATGGACCTGAAGCCTAATCCGCTCTATGAGAAGGCGGATATCGCCTATCTCGATACCCATTACTATGGCGGCATCAAGAAGTACCAGTGGGTGACGATCCCCCTTGCGCTGCACGGTGTGGTCGTCAAAAAGGACGGCACCACCATCGACATCTGCATCGGTGAGGACGAGGACGATCCTGTCTTTTTCGTGAGCGATCTGCTGATCCATCTGGCTGCGGATCAGATGGAGAAGAAGGGCGCCAAGGTCATCGAGGGCGAGGCGCTCGATCTCATCGTCGGAAACCGTCCCATCAGCATCGCTCCCGCGGCAAAGGGCGCGAAGGCGAAGGGAGAAGTGAAGGAGACCAAGGACGCGGTCAAGGCCGGTGTGCTGGATATCCTGAAGAAGCAATACGACATCGAGGAGGAGGATTTCCTCTCCGCCGAGATCGAAGTCGTTCCCGCCGGACGGGCGAGAGATGCCGGCTTCGACCGGAGTCTGATCCTCGGCTACGGCCAGGATGACAAGGTCTGTGCCTATACCTCCTTCCGCGCGATGCTGGACGCGGGATCTGTGGACCGCACGATGTGCTGCATCCTCGTCGACAAGGAGGAGATCGGCTCCGTCGGCGCCACCGGTATGCAGTCCCATTTCTTTGAAAATTCCATCGCGGAGCTTCTGAGCCTCCTGGGCGAGTACAGCGAGCTGAACGTGCGCCGCACCCTCGCCCGCAGCGCCATGCTTTCGAGCGATGTCAATGCGGGGTATGATCCTTCCTACGAGAGCGCATACGATGCGAAGAACACCTCCAACATGGGCGGCGGTATGGTCTTCAACAAGTACACCGGCTCGAGAGGCAAGGGCGGCTCGAATGACGCCAACGCGGAGTATATCGCACATATCCGCAATGTTCTCGACGGGGATAAGATCCAGTACCAGTTCGCCGAGCTCGGCAAGGTCGATCAGGGCGGCGGCGGAACCATCGCCTACATCCTCGCGCGTTACGGCATGAATGTCATCGACGCGGGCATCGCCGTGCTGAATATGCACGCACCCTGGGAAGCGACCAGCAAGGCGGATATCTACGAGACCTACCGCGGATACATCTCTTTCGTTAAGGGCGTTACCATTTAAGCGCCGCGCGTTTTCTATTAAGGATATTTGTTTTTCATGGATGCAAGAGAACTGACCAAATCCGATTTTTATTTTGATCTGCCGCAGGAGTTGATCGCCCAGGACCCCCTGGAAGACCGCTCCTCCAGCAGACTTTTGCTGGTGGACAAACATACCGGCGAGACCAGACACGAGATCTTCCGCAATATTACCAGGTACCTGCGTCCCGGCGACCTTCTGGTCTGCAATGACACCAAGGTCATTCCCGCGCGGCTCCTCGGCGAGCGCGAGGGAACCGGCGGGCATGTGGAGGTGCTGCTCCTGAAGCGCCGCGAGGGCGATGTCTGGGAGACACTGGTCCGTCCGGGCAAAAAATGCAGACCCGGGCAGCGCCTGACCTTCGGGGACGGGCGCCTGAAGGCGGAGGTCCTGAAGACGGTGGAAGAGGGGAACCGCCTGGTGAAATTTACCTATGACGGGATCTTCGAGGAGGTGCTGGACGCCCTCGGCGAGATGCCGCTTCCACCCTATATCACGCACAAGCTGCAGGATAAAAACCGCTACCAGACCGTCTATGCCAGGTACGAGGGGTCTGCGGCGGCGCCCACGGCGGGACTTCATTTTACGCCGGAGCTTCTGTCCGCCATCGAGGAGATGGGAGTCGGGATCGCCTATGTCACGCTCCATGTGGGGCTCGGAACCTTCCGCCCGGTGAAGGAGGAGAAGATCCTCGATCACCATATGCACTCCGAGTGGTACCGCATCACGCAGGAGACCGCAGACCGGATCAACGAGACAAAGCGCGCCGGCGGACGCATCCTCTGCGTCGGCACGACCAGCACCCGCACCGTGGAGAGTGCGGCGGACGAAAACGGGATCGTGCACGCGGGAGACGGAGATACGCAGATCTTCATCTATCCCGGGTATCGCTTCAAGGTGCTCGACGGACTGATCACGAATTTCCATCTGCCGGAATCGACGCTGATCATGCTTGTATCCGCGCTGGCGGGCAGAGAGCATGTGCTGGCCGCGTACGAGGAGGCCGTGCGGGAGAGATACCGCTTCTTCTCCTTCGGAGATGCCTGCTTTTTTGCGGATTTTTCCGGTTGTACCGAATTTTCAAAATGAGGGAAAGCTTACATGAAGTACGGATTTATCGGTCTGGGGCTGATCGGCGGATCGATCGCCAAGGCCATTCATGAGAAAATCGAACATGCCGAGATCATCGCTTATGACATCAACCGTGAGGCCACACAGCAGGCGCTCGCGGAAGGCGTGATCACGCAGGTTGCCGCCGAGATCGGCTTTGAGTTCCGGGAGTGCGATACTATATTCCTCTGCGCGCCGGTGCAGAAAAACGATGAGAATCTGCTGAAGATCCGGTCCTTTTTAAAGCCGGGCGCCATCGTCACCGATGTCGGAAGCGTGAAGACGCCGATCCATGAAGTGATCCGCGAGGCCGGTCTCGAGGGGCAGTTCATCGGGGGACACCCGATGGCCGGATCCGAGCGCATCGGCTACGCGGCTTCGAAGGCGACGATCCTGCAGAATGCGTATTACATCCTGACCGCGACGCCGAAGACGCCGCGCAGGGCGGTCGATACCTTCCGGGATCTCGTGTCCGCGCTCGGCGCTCTGCCCATCGATATGACCTATGAGCAGCACGATTATATCGTCGCGGGCGTAAGCCACCTGCCCCATGTCATCGCGGCGAGCCTGGTCAATCTCGTGAAGGATTCCGATTCCGCGGACGGACTCATGAAGATGGTGGCGGCCGGCGGATTCAAGGATATCACCAGGATCGCCTCCTCCTCCCCCGTCATGTGGCAACAGATCTGCCTTTCGAACGGGGAAAATATCTTAAAGCTCCTCGATGCCTATATCGGGAGCCTCCAGGGGATCCGGGGGGAGATTGCGGAAAAGCAGTCCGAGGATCTGTACCGGCTCTTTGACAGCGCGCGGACGTACCGTGACTCCTTCGTCGGGACGAGCGCCGGTCCGATCAAGGTCAGCTACGCGCTGACGATCGATATCGCCGACGAACCCGGCGCACTGGCCGCGATCGCCACGATCCTCGCGCTGAACGGAATCTCAATCAAGAACATCGGGATCCTGCACAACCGCGAGTACCTCGGCGGTGATCTGCGGGTGGAATTCTATGATGAAGACGGCCTGAACAAGGCCAGGGAAGTATTAAACGCAAAGGCCTATACCACGCATGGGTAAGGCCTTTGCGTTTTATTTTCTTGCCTTTTTTTCGCCGTGCTTTATATGCAGCATCGTTAGCCCGTAGATGACCAGCAGTCCGCATAGGCCTCCGCAGGTATCGAGCAGCACATCGGCCGGTGTCCCGTTCCGGTCCGGAACGAAGAGCTGGTGGATCTCATCGAAGGAGGCGCTGAGCGCGATCAGAAAGGTCGTGAGCAGCATCATGCGCTTCGGAAAGGGCCGTAGCTGCTTCCACGGACCCCAAATACCGAAGTAGAGGACTCCCATGCAGGCATATTCGGTAAAATGCGCCAGCTTGCGGATCGGGTGCTCAAAATAGAGCGCGAGGCTCTCCCGGTAGCTGTCCGTCCAGTTCCTTCCGCTGATAAAATCCAGCACCTCCGCGCAGGCGCGCGAGATCGAAAGGCTCAGGCCTCCCGACGTCTCCCCGTCCTGCTCGGAGAAGGAAAAGATGGCAAAATAAAGAAGGGAGAGAAGCAAAGCACTGACGACGGTCAGCGCCTGCTTCCTTCCCTTTTCCGTTTTAGGCAGATGCATGGCTTTCAATTACTGTAATTCCTCGGTAACGGTCTGATAGGTCTCGATGCGGGCCGCATCCATCTCGGGCATGCCGACAAAATGCGCGCCGTAGAAATAGACATCCCCTTTCAGCTCAATGCGGACGATCTGCAGGAACGCATGGATGACTTCCTTCGTCCAGATCGTCAGGTAGGATTCATAGACGGCGCCGATATCGAGCGCGCTGCTGCAGGTAAAGCCGACGCCGCTCTTGGAGACATCGGTAATCTCAATGCTTAGCTCATCGGTGTGACCGCCGTCGAGGCGCTTGATCATGAGCTTGGAATCCAGATTGGTTCGGACCGCGTGTCTTCTCTCTTCCATAGGTGAAATCAACCTTTCCGGGGATCCTTAAGAGTACCCGTTCCCCTACCTTTCGTTTTTATAAGTATATCATTTTGGGAATATGCATACAAGGAGATTTTGCGTATCTATTTCTTGCATAATCCGCCAATCCCTAGTACAATATACCTATGCGGAGTTGAATTTTTAGAAAAATTTGTGCAATTTCGACAATTTATCTATCTTCATTCCGTTAGAAAACGATAATGGAGGATCCGAAATGAAGGTTTACACGACTGACAAGATTCGAAATGTAGTTCTTTTGGGACATGGCGGCAGCGGAAAAACGACGCTGGCTGAGAGTTTTGCCTATCTGTCCGGACTGACTTCCCGTATGGGCACCATCGCAGACGGTAATACGGTGTGCGACTATGGCAAGGAAGAAATCCGCCGTGGATTCTCTATCAGCACTTCCGTGCTTCCCGTAGAATGGGAAGATCACAAGATCAATGTTTTTGATACCCCGGGTTACTTCGATTTCGTCGGTGAAGTAGAAGAGGCCGTCAGTGCCGCAGGCGCTGCCATCATCGTGGTCAACGGACGTTCCGGCATCGAGGTCGGTACCCGCAAGGCATGGGAGCTGTGCGATAAGTACAAGCTGCCCAGGATCATTTATGTTTCCAACATGGACGTCGACAATGCTTCCTACCGTCAGGTGGTCGAGGATCTGGTCTCCCTCTACGGCAACAAGATCGCTCCCTTCCATCTGCCCATCCGTGAAGATGAGAAGCTGGTCGGCTACGTGAATGTCATCGCCGAGACCGGCAACCGCTGGCAGGGCAAGGAAGTCGTTGCCTGCGACATTCCCGATTACAACAAGCCCTACCTCGAGAAGTACCGCGAGACCCTGATGGAGGCCGTCGCCGAGACCAGCGAGGAGATGATGGACCGTTACTTCGGCGGTGAGAAGTTCTCCGATGCCGAGATCCGCGCAGCCATCCGCACGAACGTGCTCGACTGCAGCCTGGTTCCCGTGACCATGGGTTCGAGCATCACCTGCCAGGGCGCTTTTGCTCTGCTCGACGATGTCATCAAGTATTTCCCGAGCCCCGAGAACCGTACCGTCGCCGGCATCAATATGAAGACCAGCGAGATCTACAACTGCGATTACGATTTCTCCAAGGCAAAATCCGCCTACATCTGGAAGACCATCGTGGATCCCTTCATCGGTAAGTACAGCCTGATCAAGGTCAACTCCGGTGTGCTTAAGACCGACGACCTGCTCTACAACATCGATAAGGAAATCGAGGAGAAGATCGGCCGTCTGTACGTCCTCCAGGGCAACAAGCCCATCGAGGTTCCCGAGCTCCACGCCGGCGATATCGGCGCCCTCGCGAAGCTGACCGCAGCCCGCACGGGCAATTCCTTGTCCACGAAGGCTCTGCCGATCAAGTTCGGTAAATTTGACATCTCCACGCCTTACACCTTCATGCGCTACAAGCCGAAGGAGAAGGGCGATGTCGATAAGATCTCCCAGGCCCTGCAGAAGATCGGACACGAGGATCTGACCATGAAGTCCGTGAACGACGCCGAGAACCATCAGACCCTGCTCTACGGCATGGGCGATCAGCATCTGGAGATCATCGCGAGCCGTCTGGCCAACGAGTACAAGGTCGAGATCGAGCTCAGCCAGCCGAAGGTGGCTTACCGTGAGACGATCCGCAAGACCTCCGATGTCGACAGCAAGTACAAGAAACAGACCGGTGGCCATGGCCAGTACGGTCATGTCAAGATGAAGTTCATGCCCGCGGAGGATCCCAATGTTCATTACGAATTCGATCAGGAAGTCGTCGGCGGCGCGGTGCCTAAGAACTTCTTCCCCGCAGTCGAAAAGGGTATTCAGGATTCCGTGGCCAGAGGACCTCTGGCTGCTTATCCGGTCGTCGGTGTCAAGGCCGTTCTGTACGACGGATCCTATCACCCGGTTGACTCGTCCGAGATGGCCTTCAAGACGGCTGCGAAGATGGCCTTCCGCGATGGCTTCATGAAGGCGGGGCCCGTCCTCCTCGAGCCCATCGAGACACTGAAGGTCGTGGTACCCGATGCGAATACCGGTGATGTCATGGGCGATCTGAACAAGCGCCGCGGCCGTGTGCTCGGCATGAACCCGGTCGGCAACGGCAAGACCCAGATCGACGCGGAAGTTCCCGAGAGCGCTCTCTTCGGATACTGCACCGTGCTTCGCTCCATGACCGGCGGCATGGGAGAGTACTCCTATGAATTTGCCCGCTACGAGCAGGCGCCGAGCGATATCCAGGAGAAGGAAGTGGCGGCGAGAGCCGACAAGGTGGCTTCCGAGGGTGCGGAGGATTAAGGAGTTTCCATGGAAACCTTTGCATAAATATACTTTCACCATACACAAAACAGGCACACTCCTTGCGGGTGCGCCTGTTTTTTTCGGGGTAACGCCTAGTTTTTTGTATAAATTTTGGTTAATTAGTACATATAGTTTCCGGGATCATCCATGTTATAATTTCAGAATGTATGCTCTTACATGAAAGTAATGTAAATTGTTTCAAGGAATCAGGAGGTCCCATGAACGTACTTTTGACCGGCAACACGGATCTGTTGTCCAGAAAATTCACCGATCGTCTGTCCCAGGATTACAAGTGCATCCTGTCAAAGGAGCATATGGCTCCGGGCATCGGCGGGAAAAATATATCCACCTATCCGGCGGGAGGAGAAGAGGAAGAGGTCGCTGTATATGCGGCTTTCCAGCCGGATGCGGTCGTCTTTTTCTCGCATGCGCTCGATGGTGCGGTGAAGGTCTTCGATGAGCTGGAGGATCTGGAAAGCAACCTGTATCAGGCACGCCGCGGCAGTGTGAAGCATTTCCTCTATGTAGCGACCAACGACTACGAGAACTATGACGTTTCCGTCATGGATGGCACGCCCAGCCGTCAGGTCCTTTTGAAGGCCTGCGAGGAGCTGTGCAAGACATTCACCGAAAAATACGAGATGCGGATCACGATCCTGCATGTTCCCTTTATCTATGGAACCGAGCGCTCCGGGTGCAGACTCTGGTATTTGATCGACAAGGCGGTCTACGGAGAGCGGCTCTCCTTCCGCGGAGCGGCGGAGGATGTGACCGATTATCTGAACGATGAGGACCTGGCAGAGCTTCTGAGCCGGATCCTGGATGATCCCATGGAGGAGCTCTTCACGGAGATGCATCTGGACGGACAGAACCATCATGCGTTCAAGGAAGTATCCGAGCTTCTGATCCGCGACAAGGGCAATAAGGTCCGGTTCCATGACAGCGTGACCGCGATCCCCGTGGCAAACGGGGACGAGATCGCCCGCAAGGAATACGGATGGTTCCCGACGCATCAGCTGGTGAAGGAACTTCCGGCCATGATCGATGCTGCCACGAGGGAGACCCTGCGCAAGGGCCGTTCCTATGCGAGACGTCAGAACCGCCGGCAGCTGCGGGAGCGGATCCGCGTGGTGCTGGAGGTGATCATCGTATCCCTGCTCGCGGAATTCTTAAACCGGCTGACCGCCAACAATATTTTCCTGGATTTCTTTGATTTCCGGCTCATTGCGATCCTTCTCATGGGAACGATCAACGGTCTGGTCCCCGGTGTCATCACCGCGATCCTGGCCTGCATCGGATTCCTGGTGGAAAATGCGGTCGTCACACAGTGGCAGATCCTGTTTTTCAACATCCAGAACTGGATTCCCTTTGCTACCTTCTTCATCCTCGGCACCATCACCGGATACACGAAGGACAAGCATGACGATGATGTCATCTATGTGAAGGAAGAGCACGACATCCTGGAGGAAAAATACACCTTCCTCACCGGCCTCTACGATGAGGTCCTTTCGAGCAAGGAGGAATTCAACAGCCAGATCATCGGATACCGCGACAGCTTCGGCAAGATCTATTCGGTCGTGACCCGGCTGGATTCCGTGCTTCCGGACAGGGTATTCTACGAATCCGTCAACGTGCTGGAGGAGATCCTGGAGAACAATACGGTGGCGGTCTATACCGTGCAGAGCGGCAGACCCTTTGCCCGTCTGATGGTGGCCTCCAACGCGATCTCGGAGAATCTGACCAAGTCGCTGGATCTCGAGAAATATCCCGAGATGCAGAAAGTCCTTCTCGAAAACCAGACCTTTGTCAATCGGGAGGTGAAGGAGGGATATCCTTCCTATGCGGCTCCGATCCACAGAGACAACGAGCTCCTTGGGATCATCATGATCGAGCAGGCTACGCTGAAGCAGCAGAATATGGAGTTCCTCAACAAGCTGAATATCATTTCCAGCCTGATCTCCGATTCCTTTGTGCGCGCGATGGAAGCGCAGGAGCGCAACGATGAGACCGAGGGAGATACGCTGGTGCTGAAGGAGGAGTATTTCACGCCGATCCTTGAGACGCGCCGGGAGATGCGGAACAAGAATCTGCTGGATTATGTACTGCTCCGGATCGTGCAGGACAAAGGCTCTCTATCCGAGCTATCCAATGCCGTTTCCAGTTGTGTCCGCAGCAATGATATCCTCGGCCGCGGCAAGGACGGAGAAGTGTATCTGCTTCTGAGCCAGCTCGACGAAGCGGCCTTCGGAAAGGTTTCCGAGCGTCTGTCGAAGGCCGGCGTCAGCTATGAGAAGGTAACGGAGTAAACCTATGGTGATTTTTTTACTGATACATGCCCTGATCTGTATCGTCACGGGGATCCTGCTGGCTACGAAACGGATTCAGGTGCATGCGAGACTGTATATGGTGGTCCTGTTTCTTCCGATCGTGGGGATCCTGATCCTGATCGATCAGATCTATGTCGAGAAGAAGCAAAAATCCGCCACCAAAGAGATCGGTCTGGAGAAGATGACGATCGATGAGATCCGCTATAAGCGCATCGATCACAGTGATTCCAAAGATCAGGCGATCACGGTTCCGCTGGAGGAAGCGCTCGTCGTCAACGATGCGCAGACCAGACGGAAGCTGATGATCGATATCCTGCAGAAGAATCCGGAGGAAAATATCGGTCTGCTGAAGAGTGCCAGCACCACGGATGATACCGAGGTCAGCCATTACGCGACGATCAGCATGATGTCCATCCAGGGCAGGTATGAGAAGCAGATCAGCGAAGCGGAGGAGGCTTACCGGATGCTGCCGGAGAGCGCTTCGGCCAAGCGTGGCTACCGCCGGGCCCTGAAGCAGTACATCGACTCTACACTGATCACCGGCAATGTTCTGAATATCTATCAGCAGAAGCTGAAGGCTGTTCTGACGGAGCTGATGGAGCTTTTTCCCGATTATAAGGCGTACATTCTGGAATACTTCGAGTGCAGGATCGCGCTCCGGGAGACGGACGGACTGAAGGCGGAGATCGAATCCGCCATGGAGCGCTGGCCGGAGGAATTTGCGCTGTATTCGATCTATGTGGACTATTTGCAGGTTACCGCGCAGGGAGAGCATATCCCTGCGGTCCTGAAGCGCCTGAAGGAAAGCGGGATCTATCTGAATTCGGAAGAAAGGCAATGGTTTGAGTTCTGGAATCGAGGATAGGTATCTTCAAGTAAATAAGCATCGAATGGTATTCCGTATCCTGCTGCCGCTGATCGCCCTGGTTTTGATCGGGATCGTGGTCCTGCTGGAGCGCAACGGGATCCAGCTGGAAAGCGTTACCCCCGGCGTGGTGCAGGATTATACCTACACGGAGCCGGTGGAGGATGACCTTCGCTGCCTGGTTCTGGTTGATCATGCGCAGAAAGAGGGAAAAGCTGTCACGGAGCAGATGTCCAATGTGCTGCAGTCCATGAAGGTCAATTATGACGTATTTGAAGCAAGCGAATTTCCCTTCTCCGAGCAGCTGGATTCCTACGATCATCTGATCATCAGCTTCCCGGACTGGGAAGTACTGGGGGATTCCGTGCGCGATATCATCTACTGGGTCAGGGACGGCGGAAGCCTGATGAATACCATCACACCGGAGCCCGGGGCCACGCTCCACATGATCACCCAGCAGCTGGGCGTGGAGGGAGGATTCAATGAATTTGCCGGAGTCTCCGGCATCTATGTGCAGGATCAGAGGATGGTCGGCAGCACCACAAAACCTCTGTACGAGTTGAATGCAGACCCTTCCGAAAGAATGGAAATATCGCTCCAGGCACAGCTGAGCGATGCCTGCGAGGTCTATCTGTCTTCCGAAGACGGATCGGTTCCGCTCCTATGGCATGCACCTTACGGGGAGGGACATATCGTCGTAATGAACATGGCACTGGGAGATAAGAATACGCGGGGCTTTCTGTCCCTGGCCTACAGCCTGATGGAGGAAGCCACCCTTTATCCGGTGATCAATTCCTCCGTGTATTATCTCGATGACTTCCCGTCTCCCGTTCCGGAAGGGGATGGCGAATTTATCCGTAGAGATTACGGGATCGATATCGCGAGCTTTTACTCCAATGTATGGTGGTCCACCATCCTGAACTGGGAAGAAACGTACGGCATCCGCCATACCGGTGTGATCATCGAGGACTACAACGACACGGTGAACGGGCCTTTCCCGCAAAATGAATCCACTTCGCAGTTTAAGGCGTTCGGGAACATGCTTTTAAACAACCGCGGAGAGCTCGGGTATCACGGCTATAATCACATGCCCCTGATCCTGAAGGGGAAGGATGAAGGAAAGCGGATCGGAGCCTATGTCATGTGGCCTTCCGTGGAAGAGATGGAGGGCAGCCTGAAGGAACTGTCCCGGTTTTCCCATGCTGTATTCCCGGATGCGGAATTTGCGGTCTATGTGCCGCCGTCCAATATTTTATCCGACACCGGGCGGGAAGCCATCAAAGAGGCGGTTCCCGAGATACGTGCGATCGCCAGCTTTTATATGGCACTTGAGAACAGTCACGGTCAGCATATTGAGTATGAGCAGGAATTCGGTGTGGCGGAAGACGGGATCATCGAGATGCCGAGGATCGTCTCCGGTACGTTTATCAGTAATTATGACTGTCTGACAGCTATGTCGGAACTGAATTTCCATTTTGTGCAGTCCCATTTCTTCCATCCGGACGATACCCTGGATGTGGATCGTGATGCGCAGCAGGGCTGGGCCAAAATGTCCGAGGCGTTTGAACAGTATCTGGACTGGATCACGACCGATGCGACCGCCATCCGGGAACAGACGGCCAGTGAGATGGCCAATGCGGTTCAGCTCTATGATCATATTTCCCTGAAACGGTCCTCGGATGAAGCGTCCGTCTGCGCGGATCTGGGGGGCTTTGCGGGCGAGGCGTGGTTCCTGCTTCGCATGCGGGACCGGGAACCGGGCCGGGCGGTCGGGTGTACGCTGGAACAGGTGGCCAACGGCTTATATCTGGTCCATGCCACGCAGGAGCACATCGAGATCGGATACAAATAAAGCTTTGGGTTATTGCGTAAGGAAACGTTTTAAGCAGTTACAGGACAGGAGAGTAAGATTGTGAGAATCTGCATGATCCTCGAGGGGAGCTACCCCTACGTACACGGTGGAGTATCCAGCTGGACCCACAATTATATCAAAGGCATGCCGGATGCGGAATTTGTGCTCTGGTGCATTGGCGCGAAAGAGGAGGACAAGGGAAAGTTCAAATATGAGCTTCCGGAGAATGTGAAGGAAGTGCATGAAGTCTTCCTGGACAGTGCCCTGAAGGAGCCGCTTCGCAGCTACAAGCAAAAGAAGGTCCGTCTAAGTCCCGAGCAGGAGGAGGCCCTCACGAAACTGTTCCGCTCTGAGGATCTGGACTGGGATACGCTGTTCGACCTCTTCCAGAACCGGAAGGTGGATCCGGTGGGACTTTTGATGAGCGAGAACTTTCTGAACATGATCATCGAAAACTGCCGGACCAAATATCCCTACATCTCTTTTTCGGATTATTTCTACAGCGTTCGCTCCATGATGCTTCCGGAGATGCACCTTCTGTCGCAGCCGGTGCCCTACGCGGATCTGTATCACGCGACGGCCACGGGATACAGCGGACTCCTCGGGAGTCTCGCAAAATGGAAGACCGGGAATCCGTATGTAGTGACGGAGCATGGCATCTATACCCGTGAGCGAGAGGAAGAGCTCCTCCGCGCGGAGTGGGTGCTTCCCGCCTTTCGCCAGCAGTGGATCGATCTGTTCTATATCTTTTCCCGCTGTGCGTACCATCATGCGGATGTGGTAACCGCCCTGTTCCAGAGAGCGAATACCATCCAGGCGGAGCTTGGCGCCGATCCGGAGAAGCTCTGCGTGATCCCGAACGGAATCCATTATGAGAACTTCTGTAAGATTGAGCCGAAGGAGCCGGATGGATTCGTCGATATCGGAGCGGTGGTCCGCATCGCCAAGATCAAGGATATCAAGACCATGATCTATGCCTTCTCCGAGCTCAAGTCCTCGGTTCCGAATGCGAGACTGCACATCATGGGCGATGTGGATGACAAGGAATATGATGCGGAATGCCACCAGCTGATCGAACAGCTCGGCGTCAGCGACATCCTCTTTACCGGCATCGTCAATGTCATGGAATACCTGAAGAAGATCGATTTTACGATCCTGACCAGTATCTCGGAAGGCCAGCCGCTGTCGGTGCTTGAGTCCTTTGCCGCGGGGCGTCCTGTGGTGGCGACCGATGTGGGATGCTGCAGAGAGCTTGTGGAGGGAACGGATGAGTTTGGACCTGCCGGCATCATCGTTCCGCCCATGAATAAGGACCTCCTGGCGGGAGCGATGCGCATGCTCTGCGAGCAAAAGGAGCTTTGCCGGGAGATGGCAGCAAGCGGAAGAGCGCGGGCACAAAAGTATTTTACCCATGAGCGCAGCATGAAGCAGTACCGGGATCTGTATGACAGACTTCTTTCCAATGGAAAAAAAGAGGATTAGAAAATGGCCGGAATCGGATTTGAATTAAAGAAGATGTTCGAGAAAAAGGGTCTGCTCTCGATGGTGAAAGCCTACGGATATGCAGGTATCGTCACCACGGGCCCGATGCTGCTCGGGATCGCTCTGCTTTTGGGGATCCGCGTCCTGGGCGGGATCATTTTGGCCCCCGATGAGGATATGCGCGTGGTCAACGGACTGATCACCGTGACCCTGCTTTTTTCTCTTTTTATCACGGACCTTATGTCCATGCCCCTGACCAGGTTTACCGCGGACCGGATCTATGAAAACCGGCTGACACGGGTGATGCCTTCCTTCTATGGCGGAAGCAGCCTGCTGATCGTGATCGGTGCGGTACTTTACGGCATTTTCCTCAGCTTTACGGGGGAAGATCTCTACGGGATCGTCATCTGCATCATCCTCTACGGTGAGCTGGTACTGGTCTGGAACCAGATCAATTACCTGACGGCCGTGAAGGATTACCGTGGGATCCTGCTGGCCTTCTTCTTCGCGGTGGTGGTCGCTCTGGCCGGATGCTACATCGGTCTGGTTATATTAAAGATTCATGTG
>JAFYEE010000136.1 GCA_017544405.1 Lachnospiraceae bacterium | reverse complement strand
GAGATGGTATTAATTCTCGCAAGTTGAAATTGGGGAAATGTGTATCACAGGGGGGGGAATAATGAGATTATTTGTGAAAGAAACAGATACTTTTACGATTAGTAAAATATCAGTATTATTATATGATAATGTCGAAATAAAGCCTTTTGTTGATATAGAAGAAGTATTGCCTCCGGATTATATAGTAATCTCTGAAGATGATTGTACTATTCAAGCAGAAGTCATGAAGGATTATCATGTAATTGTCTATGAAAAAATAATTAAGAGCATAACAAAGAACATATATGACGAATATCAATACAGACATGATTATTATTACTTGTTATATGCTTTAAATGATGCGTATTCTGCAAATATAACGACTCTCATTTCGGGATCGTCTTATGGAGCCTTAGGCATTGATTCTATCGAGTTGAAGAATTCTGTAAACCTTTCTTCTATTTCACAAGATCTTTACTATTCAGTTGAATTAATAAAGAAGGTATGTGACAAAAATTTAAATATTCAAAACATAATAATATGCGCTATGTATTATTTTTTGTTCTGTGATTTATCGTTAACGCAGAATATGGATGAGCTACAGAGAATATCCAAGGTATACTATCCACTACTAGGAGATATGCACAATTGTTTTTTTTGCCCACCGGCTTTAGATATAAAAATCGATAGTGAATATATAGATATAGATAATATATTACTCAAATTCTTTTACGATGATTATAAAAAAGGCTTTGTCTCTGATGATAGGCCACGTGCCGATTATGCATGTAAACTATGGGAAGACCAAAGTAAAGATTGGCATGGTTTGACTGAATATGAGAGGAGAGAGGCATGTAGGCTGAGAGCCGAATCTCATAATTCGAATATAAAGGATAGTCACTTAGCAACCCTTAGAGAAAACATCAATATTTTACAGGACTTAACATATTATTGTGCTGACAGAGGCATTAACCTTGTTATGGTAGTACCTCCTGTATCAAAAGATTATTTGAGCTTTCTTGAACCGGGTTTTAAAGAATGCTTTTATAAAACTCTGGAGGATTTAGATGGTATTGTTCATGTAGTAGATATGTCAGAAGATCCGGATTTTGATGATGTAACCGATATGAATGATATGGATCATTTAGGTGATAGTGGTGCGATAAAGTTTACTAAGAAAATAAATGAACTAATACAATCGATATAATCAGTTTGCTATCATCGTATCTATAAGATTTCTAAAGCATGTAGTAGGTATAGATATTTTTTAAATCTGGAGTTAATCATACAAAAGGATTTTCACGCAGGGATGCATCCTCATTCATTTTTGACAAGGTCCCCCGGCGGCTTTATGATAGAAGCATGGAAGCCGCAGAACAGAAAAAAATAGTAGCGCTGGCCCGGAAGGTGATGACTCTTTCGAGAGATGACCTTCTGGTTCATTTGCGGTTTTTGGACAGAGCATTGGATCAGCTGTCCCTTCAGGAGCGTTTTGGCCTCGAAGGGATCGCGTCCGACGGCAATGTCCTTTTTTTTGATCCGGTTTATGTGCTGAAGATGTACGAGCGCGAGCCGCGCAGGCTCAGCCGGACCTACCTGCACACGCTGATGCATTCGATCTACGCGCACCCCTTCGGCGCGGAGAAGTTAGAGCCGGACTACTGGAATCTGGCGACGGATATCGCGGTCGAGCGGAGCGTCCTGGATCTCGAGCTGTCCTCCCTGTCCCTGGAGACGGATGCGGACCAGCTGCGCAGGCTGAAGGTTCTGCGGGAGGATATCGGCCCCTTGAGCGCTGAGCGGATCTACCGGTATTTCCGGAAAAATCCGCCCACAAAGCAGCGCATGATCGAGTACCGGGAGTGCTTTGCCAGAGACCTGCACGATTACTGGCGGCCGGCCGAGCGGCTGGAGCTGACCGAGGAGCAGTGGCAGCAGATCAGTCGCCGGATCCGGGCGGAGCTCAATTCCTTCTCCCAGGGCAAGCTCGGAAGCGAGACGATGCAGGAGAATCTGCGCGAGAGCACCCGGAAAAAATATGACTACCGCAATATCCTGAGCCGTTTTACGGTGATGGGCGAGACGATCGCGGTCAATGACGAAGAATTCGACTATGTCTATTACACCTACGGGCTGCGCACCTACGGGAACCTTCCCCTGGTGGAGCCGCTGGAGTACCGCGAGGAGCGCAAGGTCCGGGAGTTTGTGATCGCCATCGACACCTCTGCCTCCTGCCGCGGCGAGATTGTGCGGAGCTTTTTGCGCGAGACCTATCGGATCCTTAAGAGCAGCGAGAGCTTTTTTCAGAAGATCAACCTTCATATCGTGCAGTGTGACAGTCAGGTGCAGGAGGATATTAAGATCACCTCCGATCAGGAGTTTGAGGGCTTCCTGAAGGAAGGGAAGATCCGTGGCTACGGGGCGACGGACTTCCGACCGGTCTTCGATTATGTGGAGGACCTGCGTGAGCGGAAGGAATTCGAGAACCTGAAAGGGCTGATCTATTTTACGGACGGATACGGGATCTATCCTTCCCGGATGCCGGACTATGATGTGATTTTTGCGTTCCTCGGCGAGGATCAGTATCGTCCGCCGGTGCCGCCCTGGAGCATCAAGGTGGTGTTGGAGGAGGAAGCGCTGGAGGAACAGGCAGGGAAGAAAAAATCGGAAGCATTCGAAGAAGCGCAGGAACCTGAGGAGGTCGAAAAGGCATGAATATCAAACAGGCGAAGGACTATATCAAAAATACGGTGAGTCTCTACCTGAAGCGGGACGAGTACGGCGAGTACCGGATTCCGGTGGTGCGGCAGCGCCCGATTTTTCTGCTGGGTGCGCCCGGCATCGGCAAGACGGCCATTATGGAGCAGATCGCGCAGGAGCTGGGGATCGCCCTGGTATCCTATTCGATGACGCATCATACGCGCCAGTCCGCGCTGGGACTCCCCTTCATCACCACGAAAAAATACGGGGACGAGGAGTATTCGGTCTCGGAATATACGATGAGTGAGATCATCGCTTCGGTCTACGAGACGATGGAGCGAAGCGGCGTCAAGGAGGGCATTCTCTTTCTCGACGAGATCAACTGCGTGTCGGAGACTCTGGCTCCTTCCATGCTGCAGTTTTTGCAGTACAAGGTCTTCGGAAGGCATCAGGTGCCGGATGGCTGGGTGATCGTGACGGCGGGCAATCCGCCGGAGTACAATCGCTCGGTGCGGGAATTTGACGTGGTGACGATGGACCGTCTGAAACTGCTGGAAGTGGAACCGGACTACGGGGTATGGCGGGAGTATGCAAGGGAACGTCAGCTGCACGGCGCGGTGCTGGGTTACCTGGATCTGAAGAAGGATCATTTCTATGTGATGGAGATGACTTCGAAGGGGCGAGGTTACGTGACGGCGCGTGGCTGGGAGGATCTGTCGGAGATCCTGAAGCTCTATGAAGAGGACGAACTGGCGGTGAGCGCGGAGCTGATCGGACAGTACCTGCGGGGCGACGAGGTGGTAAAGGAATTCGCCGCGTACTACGACCTGTACAATAAATACAAAAAGGACTATCGCATCGCGGAGATTCTGCAGGGACAGGCTTCGCCCCAGGCGATCTCGCGCGCGAAGGCGGCGAAATTCGACGAGCGGATCTCCCTGCTGGGACTTCTCTACGACCGTGTGGAGACAGACATGCGCGGTGTGATGGACCGTGTGGACGTGCTGACGCAGCTGCAGCAGCTGCTCAAACCGCTGGAAAATGTGACGGATATGTCAGGAACCCTGACCCGCCTCATCGAGACCCGTTCGAAGCGGCTCCATTCCATGCGGGAGGCAAATGCCCTGTCCCCGGCGGAGAAAAAGCGGGAGAAGGCCGTGCTTGCGTTCCTCGAGGAGGGCAAAAAGGCCATCACGATCGCGGGCTGCGAGGGGACCGGCGAGTGCTATCATGTGCTGAAGGATCAATATGCGCGGAGCCTTCAGAATCTGCGCCGCGAGACGGAAGGCGTATCCGCGTCGCTGCGTGCGCTTTTTGCCTTCTGTGAGGAGGCCTTTGAGGGCGGCAACGAGATGTTGATCCTGGTGACGGAGCTGACGGTCGGTACGGCGAGTGCCCGATTTCTGGCGCATTTCGGCAGCCCGGAATACCAGAAGCACAAGGAAGAACTGATGCTGACCGAGCGCTCGGATGCGTTGCAGGAGGAGATCCGGAAGCTGGATCTGTAAAGGGATGCAGGAAATCGAGATCGAGGTTCCCGGCGGGGGAGCCGTATTTGAGATAAAGGGAAAAGTCGCTGTCCTTTCCCGGACGGCGGGGCAGCCGACGGCGCTGGAGCTCCCGGAGTGGATCGAAGGGCCGGAGGAAAACCGGATTCCGGTCGTCGGCGTAGGGCGCAAGGCCGTGCTCGGGAAAAAGCAGCTGCGGCGCGTATACCTTCCGGATTCGGTGCAGTTTATCGGCGAGTGGGCCTTCGCCTACTGCGATGCGCTGACGGAGGTGCGGATCCCGTGCGCGGAGCTGGGGAAGGATGTGTTCCTGGGGTGCGCCCGTCTGCGGAAGCTGGCCATCGAGGGAAGGTCGGAGGAAACGGCGAAAAAGGCAGGTCTTGACTGCGCCTATCTTCTCGCTGCGGTGGCAGCAGGCGGGGACGGCGGATACCTGCTTGACGCCAGTCTCTTTGGCACGGCGGAATGGCTTGCCAAATGGGACGCCCGTCTGATCGCCTTCCTGGACAGCCCGGACAGTGAGGACTTCGACCGGCAGATTCTCTGCGGAGAGGAAGATTACGGCAGCACGGACCGCGAAGCCTACGAGAGCGGCAGGCGGCGGCGCAAGGCGGAGCTTCTTTTGCTAAGGCTTTTGCATGATGCCGGTCTGTCGGATGCGCTAAAGGAACGCGCAAAGGAATATCTGCTGGCGCATGCGGCCGGCGCGCCGGCGGGGTCGGAGAGCTGGAACGCCGTCTGGCAGCTGCATGCGGACGAGCGGGAGTGGTACGAGCTCTTTGCCGAAATCGGCGGGATCCGCGCCGGGAATATGGACCGGATGCTCAGCGACCTCGGGGAAAATCACCCGGAGCTGAAGGCCTTTTTGCTGGGCGATACGGCCGGCGCAGGGGCGGAGGACTTTTTCGGCGGTCTGGAGCTGTAAGCCGTGCCGTTTTTCCATGTAGGTTCGGCGCTTGAAGAGAGAAACCATACGGAATCAGAAAGGGGAAAAAGATGCTTCCACGTGACCCGAACATGTTACTTAGCTATGTGAATACGCAGCTGCGGGACAATTACGAGGATCCGGCAGACCTCGCAGCCGCGGAAGGGATCCCGGCAGAGGATCTCGTCACCCGCCTTGCGGACGCGGGATATGTTTATGATGAAAAAGTTCATCAGTTTCGAAAAAAGTGATTTTAATGCGGAAGGAAAGATGGTAAAATCACCTTTAGCGTGCACTGAAACCTTAACCTAACAGATTGGACAACAGAACAAAGGAGACAATTATGAGACGTAAACCTGTGGTTTTGATGGTACTGGACGGATACGGACTGTCCCCGGAGAAGGAGGCCAATGCGGTCTATATGGCGAAGACTCCGGTGATGGATAAGCTGATGGCAGAGTGTCCTTTTCAGCAGGGATTTGCATCCGGACTGGCCGTCGGTCTGCCGGACGGACAGATGGGCAATTCCGAGGTCGGACACATGAATATCGGTTCCGGCCGGATCATTTATCAGGATCTGACGCTGATCACCAAGTACATCGAGGACGGTGTATTCTTTGAAAATGAAGAGCTGCTCCGCGCGATCGAAAATTGCAAGGAGAACGGCTCCGATCTGCACATCTGGGGACTTCTCTCCGACGGCGGTGTCCACAGCCACAACACGCATCTGTATGCGCTGCTGGAGCTGTGCAAGAAGCAGCAGTTTGAGCGCGTCTATCTGCATCCCTTCTTCGACGGCAGAGACACGCCTCCCGCATCCGGCAAGGATTATCTGCAGGCGCTGGTCGACAAGACGAAGGAGATCGGCGTGGGCCGCGTCGCCACCCTGTCCGGCCGCTACTATGCGATGGATCGTGACAACAACTGGGATCGCATCCAGAAGGCCTACGACGCACTGGTGCTCGGTGAGGGCAATAAGGGGACTGATCCGGTCGAGGCGATGCAGGCTTCTTATGACGCGGGTGTGACCGATGAGTTCGTGATCCCGACCGTGATCACCGATGCGGATGGCAAGCCGCTGACTACGGTGAAGGCGAACGACTCCGTGATCTTCTTCAATTTCCGTCCCGACCGCGCGCGTGAGATCACCAAGGCGTTCTGCTTCAGCGATGCGGATATCGCGGCGCAGGGCGGCGATCCCGAGAACACCAAGTCCATCGCGCATCTGAAGAGAGCGAAGGGCTTCCTGCCCCTGACCTATGTCTGCTTCAAGGATTACGATGAGACGATCCCGAACAAGTTCGTCGCGTTCAAGAAGGAAGAGATCAAGAATACCTTCGGACAGTTCCTGGCCCAGAACGGCTTAAAGCAGCTGCGCCTGGCCGAGACCGAAAAATATGCGCATGTGACCTTCTTCTTCAACGGCGGACTCGAGGAGCCCTACGAGGGAGAGGACCGGATCCTGGTCAATTCCCCCGCGGTCGCAACTTATGACCTGAAGCCCGAGATGAGCGCGCCCGAGGTCAGCGAGAAGCTGAACGCTGCGATCCTTTCCGGTGAATATGACGTGATCGTCATTAATTTTGCCAATCCGGATATGGTCGGTCACACCGGCGTCCTCGAGGCAGCGATCACGGCGGTGGAACGCGTCGATGAATTTGTCGGTTCCGCGTGCGAAGCAGTGAAAAAGATGGGCGGCGTGCTCTTTATCTGCGCGGACCACGGCAATGCGGAGCAGATGATCAACAAGGAGACGGGTCAGCCCCACACGGCGCATACGACCAATCCCGTTCCCTTCATCCTCTACAATTACGATGAGGCTTACACCCTTCGCGAGGGCGGCAAGCTCTGCGACATCGCACCGACCCTGATCGAGGTCATGGGCATGGAGCAGCCGAAGGAGATGACGGGACAGTCTCTGCTGGTTAAGAAGGCGTAAACGGTTCGGGAAAACAACCGTATTCTGACATTCTTCGCCGGTCCGCGAGGGCCGGCGATGTTACATCGAAGGGCATCGCACGGCGCGTTTCTCTTCACGGAGGGAGAAATATGACACTGGAAGAGGCAAAAGCAAAACTGGAGCAGTTCGGACAGGAGCATGTACTGCAGTATTATGAGGAGCTCGAGCGCCCGCAGCAGGAGGCACTGCTCGAGCAGATCGGCGCCACGGACATGAGCATTCTCGAGTCCTGCCATCATCGCGAGGAACTGGCGCAGAAGGGCGTGATCACGCCCCTCGCCTGCATGGAGCTTCCCGAGATCGAGGAGCACCGGGTCCGGTTCGAGCAGATCGGTCTGGATGCGATCCGCGCCGGAAAAGTAGGTGCGGTGCTGCTGGCCGGCGGAATGGGAACGCGGCTTGGCTCCGACGATCCCAAGGGCATGTACAATGTCGGGATCACGCATCCGCTCTATATCTTCGAATGCCTTGTGAACAATCTGCTGGAGGTCGTGCACCGGGCGGATGCCTGGATCCATCTCTTCATCATGACCAGCGAGAAAAATCATGACGCGACCACGCATTTTCTGGCAGAGCATCAGTACTTCGGCTATGACAGCCACTACATCCATTTCTTCCGTCAGGAGATGGCGGCAGCGACCGATTACGAAGGCAAGATCTTCCTCGAGGAGAAGGGCCGGATGGCAACCTCCCCGAACGGCAACGGCGGCTGGTTTATCTCGCTGATCCGCGCGGGACTCCTCGATACGGTGAAGAATGCCGGCATCGAGTACATGAATGTCTTCACGGTCGACAATGTGCTGCAGCGCATCGCGGATCCCGTCTTCATCGGCGCGACCATGGACCGGAAATGCACCGTCGGTGCGAAGGTGGTCCGCAAGAATGCCCCCGATGAGAAGGTCGGTGTCATGTGTCTGGAGGATGGCAGACCCTCGATCGTCGAGTATTACGAGCTGACCGAGGAGCTTATGAACGCGAAAAACGAGAAGGGGGATCCCGCGTACAATTTCGGCGTGATTCTGAATTATCTCTTCTATGTTCCGGAACTCGAGCGCATCGTGAACGGCGATCTGCCGCTGCATGTCGTCGAGAAAAAGATTCCGCACCTGAACGAAAACGGAGTCTTCGTCAAGCCGGATGCGCCCAACGGGTTCAAGTTCGAGAACCTGGTCCTCGACATGATCCATCAGATGGACAGCTGCCTGCCCTTCGAGGTCGTCCGCGAGAAGGAATTTGCGCCGATCAAAAATGCCACCGGTGTCGATTCCGTTGAGTCCGCGCGTACGTTACTGGAAAAAAATGGAATCATCCTGTGACGCGAAGCAGATGCCTATGGTCTTTGCTAATGTAACAACAGAAAGCATTACTTGATAGAAAGGGTGTGTTTATGAGTAAAATTTTGGTAACAGGCGGCGCCGGCTTTATCGGCTCCCACACAGTCGTAGAACTCCAACAGTCCGGCTACGATGTCGTCGTGGTCGACAATCTCTCCAATTCCAGCGAGATCTCCCTCAAGAGAGTCGCCAAGATCACCGGGAAAGAGGTCCCCTTTTATAAGGCGGACATCCTGGACCGCGCGGCCAT
>JAFYEE010000135.1 GCA_017544405.1 Lachnospiraceae bacterium | reverse complement strand
TGCGGTTCAGCGATCCGGTATTGTTCACGCCCTCATACCAGCCGGCGGTCGCCGGGGTACTGCCGTATCCGCCCATATAGGAGCTGAGGAAGGCCGAAGGATCCCCCAGGCTGCCCAAAGAGGAGACCAGCTGACCGGTCGCCTGGCCCGCCGTCTGGCCGCCGGTGGTCTCCGTGCCGCCATAGGTGGAGCTGCCATCCCCGTCCGATCCTCCGAACAGTCCGCCCAGGAGTCCCTTTCCGCCGGTCAGCAGGAAGATGACCACGACCGCCGCAATCAGCAGAAGCTTCCCTCCACCGCCCCGCGTGCCGGGCGTCGTCTGGACGCCGCCGGTCGGGCCGCCGGTCCCCACGGGTCTCCCCATGGGACCTCCGTGCGGACGGTATCCGCCGCCGGACGGACGGTAACCTCCGCCGGAGGAATGGTGGGAGCCGCCGGAGGAAGTATGCCCGCTTCCCAGCACGGAACCGCTGCCCACCTTCCCGAGACCGGTCCCGCTGCCACGCTTGGATACGCCGGAGCCTCCGGATGTCACTCTCTTTTGTCTGCCTGTCGGAATATTCGGATTCGGACTCATATGACCTCCCTTCCCGGCAAAGCCCGCTTCTGGCTTCCCGGATGCTGCTCTGAATGAGAAAAAAAGGGCAGGTGACACCCGTCTCCTGCCCTTTTATGTCAGCAATGATTTTTATTTTACCGTGATGGAAGTGATGTGAGGATTCACACCCTCGTACCAGTAAAGGAAGCCCTCCATGTCAACGGTATCGCCAACATTCAGCGCCTTCACTGCCTCGTACACAGCCGTACCGGCGCCGGTCAGATAAGACTCAACGGTGAACTGGTAGGTCTGACCATCCTTGGAAACATTGAAGTACAGATCATCTCCGTCCTCGCCGGAGCCGTCCCACTTGTAAAGGTAAGCAGCGCCATCGCCGATGGACTCAACCGTCATGCCCTTGAAGGACACGAACATGTTCTGGGAATTGATCAGCTCGTCCTTGCCGAGAAGATCCGTCACATCCTTAGCGGGAGCGACATAATTGCCCTCTTCGATCTCAAAGGTGGAGTCAATGATCTCAACTTCACCGGACCACTCGGACTTGTAGCCCTTGACCTTGATCTTGGTGCCCTGGGTCAGCTTGTTGTAATCCTCCTCGGAGCAGGGCATCTCATACAGGAAATATCCGCCCTCGCCATCCTGCGTATAGAAGGTACCCTTGCCATCCCACCAGGACTGCTTGCCCTGCACGTAGGTCTCAACCGTAACCTCGCTGTCAAGCGGTGCTGCCGCATACTCGGCATAGGTCATGACGCCTTCGGACTTGGCATTAACATCTGCGCCGGATCCGCTCTGGCCGCAGCCTGCAAGCGCAAGAACCATAGCGCCCGTCAGAACCATGGAAATCAGTTTTTTCATAATATCCTCCTTCATTGGAAAATCGTTTTGAACGACTGTCTCATATTATAATGCAACCGGAAGGTTTTGCAAGATTTCGGGGGGATTTTCAGCCATTCGCCTAAAAAAAGCCCGTTTCCCGCTTTTATTTTGCGGATTTTTTCATATGCTCCTTCACAAAGAAGAAGGCGAGCAGGATCCAGACGCCAAGCAGCATACCGATCAGAACCTTCGACTCGGTCGGAAGCGGCCCCAGATCCTCCTTCTGTCCGCTGTAGGAGCTGCCGAGCTGATCGAGCCGGTAGAGCGCTGTCACATCATCGTAGAGCTTTCCTTCGATGTAGGTCCGGTCGATGGTCTGCTTGCGGCGCACGGACTTGGTCACATCCTCGACGAGCTGGGACGCGGCGCTGCGCAGAGATGCGGACCCGTTGAAGACCGGCGTCACGAAGGAATTCTCCACATTGTCCAGAAGAAGCTGCGCGGCCTGAATCTTGGCCTCGTAATGGTCCTCCGTGTCCTCTCCGCTGCGGGAGAGATAGTCCTGATACTCCGGTGTCAGCTGCGCCTTCGAGGTCACGGGCACGTAGCCCTCCGTCTCCGAATACGCGATCTGCACCCCGTCGGTGAGCAGGAACTGGGCAAAGAGCCAGGAGGCGAGGACTTCCTGCGGATCCTTCTTGTTGAAGATACACACGGAAGGCCCCTGCGAGATCATCTTCGGATGCTCCGGATCGAATTGCGGCACCTCGGTAACCGCCATGTGAAACTCCACAAATTTGTCCTCGCTGATGTCCGCATGCGGCGCCGCGGATCCCATCCAGGTCGCGCCGGCCGTGGAATCCACCGCAAAGATGCACTGCCCGGCATTGAGGAAATTGCCCGGATAGCCGGAGATCTTGAAGGTGGAGAAGGCTCCGGTCTGCGCATGGGACGCGATCGTAAGGAGCTGCTCCGTGGTCGTGTCATTGAAGATCTCGATCGCGCCTTCCGGCGTGGAATAGCCCGCATCCAGCTGGCGGAGCATCGTGATCATCATATTGTCGGAGGACTTGTAGATGAAGGGGATCATGACCTCCTGCCCGTTCGCGACGTATGTCCCGTCCGGATTTTTCGCCATGGCCGCCTCGGAGACCTCCCAGACAAAATCCCAGGTCAGGTGCTCCGGCATCTCATAGCCCAGCGCTTCCACCAGGTCCGTATTCACATAGCAGGCCTCGGTGGAACGCATGTAGGGAATCGCGTAGTGAGCCCCGTCGAAATCGCATTCCTCGAGGAATTTCGGAATGATCTCCGCCTGCGTCGGACCGTCAAAGCGAAGCTCGCTTCCCCCGAGCCCGTATTTTGCGTCAGCGAAAAGGGGATCCAGCGGGACGACGGTATTGGCGCCGGTGAGGTAGGTCGCGATATGATCCGGATAGGTGATGCAGACATTCGGCGTCGTTCCGGTGGAGATATTCGTGATGACGTCGTTGAAGATCTTGCTGTAATCCGTGTAAAGGCGCAGGTTCACCGTGATGTTCGGATAGAGCGCCTGAAAGTCGTCGATGGCCTTCCGGTAGATGTCGGTCTGCGTCTTGTTGGTGTCGTTCTTGGCCCAGAAGGTGAACTCGTACTGCCGCGAGGTGTCGAAGGATTCCGGCATCTCAAAGGCTTTCGAGCCCTTCGAACCGTGACAGCCGGCAAGGATCCCCGTCATCAGACAGAGCAGGATCCCGACCGCGATTCTTTTTTTCATGCTTTCTTTGTTTCTCATCCCTTGGTACCGCCTCTCGAAACGCCCTCCATGATCTTGTTACGGAAGATCAGGAACAGCACGATCAGCGGGATCGATACGCTGACCACGGCTGCCATCATGGCGGGAATATTTTCTCTTCCGAAGCCGTTCTCGCGGATCTCCTGGATGCCGTTCGAGACGAGGAAGTAATTCTTGTCATCGGTGATCAGGCGCGGCCATACATAGGAATTCCAGCACTCGATGACCTTCAGGATCACGACGGTCACGATGGTCGGCTTGCTGATCGGAATCATCACCTTCCAGAGGTACTTGAAGTCCGAGGTCCCGTCCACCTTCGCCGCCAGATACAGGGAATCCGGGATCTGCTCGAAATTCTCCTTGAGCAGGTAGATGTAGAAGACGGAGGTGACACTCGGCAGGATCAGTCCCGCGAAGGTATTGCGCATATTCAGATTGGTGATGGTGACAAAATTGGTGATAACCACGAGCTCATTGGGGATCATCATCAACGACAGGAACAGGGTGAAGATCAGATTTTTCCCGCGAAACTCGAGGCGCGCGAAGGCGAAGGCGGCCAGCACGATCACCACCAGCATCAGCGCCGTCGTGATCACGGTGAAGATCAGGGTGTTCAGAAAATATTTTCCCAGCGGGACCTGCGTGAAGGCATCCACGTAATTTTGCAAGGTGGGGCTGAGGGTGTAGAAGGCCGGCACGCGCTCGGCCGTGTAGGCGCTGTAGCTTTTGACGGAGCTGAGCAGCATCCAGTAGAACGGGAAGAGCACGAGGATCCCCCAGATCGACAGAAATACATAGATCACGGTATGGAAAATGCGATTTTTGCGCGCCGCGGTCTTATACACTAATTTATTATCTTCCATGTCTGCGATCCTTTCATCGCTTTCTTATCAGTAATGCACGGTTTTGCGGCTGACCATCAGGTTGATGCAGGTGATGGTCATGACGATGGCGAACAGAATGATGGCCGCCGCGGAGGCATAGGAAGGATAACCGCCACTGTCGCCGTAGAGCATGTCATAGACATAGCCGACGATGGTATTTATGCCCGCCGCGTTGAGGTTCGTTCCGAAGAGGGCCACCGCGTCACTGTAGGACTTGAACGCGCCGATGAAGCCGGTGATCACGAGATAGAAGATCATCGGGGAAATCATGGGGAGGGTGATCCTGGTAAACACGCGCCACCTCGGGGTCCCGTCGATCTTAGCCGCCTTGTAATACATCGGGTTGACCGACGCCAGGGCGCTCGTCAGGATCAGGATCTTAAACGGCATGACCACCCAGATGATGTAAAAGCAGAAGACAAACATCTTCGCCCAGTAGGGGCCCTCGATAAAGTCCACCGTCGGTCCGCCGAAGAGGTGGATCAGGCGGTTCACCATGCCGTCGGAATACGGTGTCTTGCGGAAGAGGATCATGAAGACCAGTCCGACCGCGAGCGTATTCGTCACGTAGGGCAGGAAATAGATGGTCTGGAAGAGATTGCGCAGCGGCGTGATGGAGCTGAGCGCCAGCGAGATCAGGAGCGCCAGACCGGTGGAGAGCGGTACGGTGATCACCACCATCAGGAAGGTATTCTTGATGGCCTGCAGAAAATACGGGTCATGGAGTACGTAGGAGTAATTGTATCCACCGGTCCCGAAGAAGCTCTCCGATGCAAAATTGTAACCCTCCTCGAAGGAGTAGACGAAGACATCGACCAGGGGATATACCATGAACACACCCAGGAACAGAAAGGCGGGCAGCAGATATAGCCAGGCCTTGCGATTATTTTCCATAGCGGATCCTCTCCTCTGTCGTGCGGTCAAACAAAAGTACCTTGGAAGGACGCAGCGTAAAGCGCACTTCCTTGCCCGAGATCGTCTGTGCATCCTCGGAGTCGATGATCGAACGGACATTGACATCTAGAGACGCCTCATGGGTAGAAACGACACTCGTGTCACGCCCCATGACATCGACCCCGGTCAGATGGCAGACAAGCTTTCCCTCCGGGTCCAGGCGGAAGCCTTCCGGACGTATGCCGACATAGACTCTGCCGTCCGGTGCCCTGGGAGTCTCAAGAACAGCGGCTTCCCCGATGTAGAGCTGCCCGCTGCGAACCTCTCCCTCGAAGGTATTGATCGGCGGGGTGCCGAGGAATTTCGCAACAAAGAGATTCGTCGGATCATCATAGACCGCCTGCGGCTTTCCGATCTGATGGATCGCGCCGTCCTTCATTACGACAATCATGTCGGAAATGCTCATAGCCTCTTCCTGGTCGTGGGTGACGAAGATCGTCGTGATCCCGGTCTCCCTCTGGATGCGGCGGATCTCCTCGCGGGTCTGCAGGCGGAGTCTCGCGTCCAGATTGGAAAGCGGCTCGTCAAGCAGCAGCACCTTCGGCATCTTCACAAGCGCGCGGGCGATGGCGACACGCTGCTGCTGTCCGCCGGAGAGTTCGCTCGGCTTACGTTCCATGAGGGCTTCGATCTGCACGAGCTTCGCGGCTTCGACAGCCCTGGTGTGCATCTCTTCCTTCGTGGGACGCTCGGATTTTTTCAGATTTTCCAGCGGGAACGTGATATTCTGCTCCACAGTCAGATGCGGATAGAGGGCATAGTTCTGGAAGACCAGGCCCACGCCGCGATTCTCGGGCGGAAGATTTGTCACGTCATCCTCGCCGAAGAAGAGCTGTCCGGAGGTCGGCTTCTCCAGGCCGCAGATGAGATAGAGCGTGGTGCTCTTGCCGCAGCCGGAAGGACCGAGGAGACCGATCAGCTGTCCGTCGGGGATCTCAAAATTAAAATGATCCACCGCCGTCACCGGCTTGCCCTTCCTGCCTCTGGGCGGGAATATTTTCGTCAGATCCTTGAGTACTACTTTCATGCTTCCTTCTCCTTCAGAATCATTTCCATACCGATTTTCTGCTGCCGCATCCCCAGCGATTCGTAGAAGCGCATCGCAGGTTCGTTGCAGGTCCAGACATTCAGCGTAATATTGTAAAAATCATTCTCTGCGGCGAAGCGCCTGATGGCTTCGTACAGGGTTCTCCCCACATGGCTCCCCCGCGCCGCCTCATCCACGCAGATATCGTCGATGTACAGCGTTTTGACATCCGTGAGGAGCTGACTGCCGATCTCCTGCTTCACGATGCAGAACCCGTGCGCCAGTACGCGCTCCGCTCCGCCCGGCGTACTTTCGGTCGCCACAAAGACAGGACGCTTCTCATCTTCCAGAAGCGCTTCGAGCTCCTCCGCCGTATATTTCGTTCCCACGCGGAACAGGTCCGGGCGCCCGATGTGGTGCACCATGTTCACCTGCTTCAAAAGCTCCATGATCGCGGGAATATCCTGTTTTTTTGCTCTTCTTACCTGAATCATTCCGTTCTTCCTCCGCCGATCGCTGTCACAAACCCGGATGCTCAATGCCACAGCCCGCCCCAGACATTATTGCACAGATTCACGCACAGATCCTTCGAAAACTGCGCATCCTGCAGAACGATGGCATTGCGTTCGGCCAGCTCCTGCGTATAGCTCGCCAGATCGTAGACGCGCACACCGCCGAATCCGTTCTCCACATGGCAGATCAGGGCACGCACACCATAATCTGCGATCGCCGCTTTGCCTTCCTCGTTCCAGGCGATATCCACCTCTGCCATACCGCCGACCATGCGGTTCGTCACACCGTCTCCGGTTCCGGAAGTCCAGTTGACGAAATTGCCCAGGGAATAGTAAACCAGCATCTGCTGCGGATTTTCTTCATCCCCGATCCACGCGATCGGCTCAATGACATGCGGGTGAGCACCGATCACGAGATCCGCGCCACATTTCCGGAAAATCTCGGTCCATTTTTCCTGCATGGAGTCGGGGCTCAGGCGGTATTCCGTCCCCCAGTGCGGGCAAACGATCGTAAAATCCGCAAGCTCTTCCGCTTTCTGCAGATCCGCCTCCACCTTCTCCTCGTCCAGGAGATTCACCGCGTAGGGCATATCGTCCGGGAGCGGGATCCCGTTGGTTCCGTAGGTGTAATTGAGGATCGCGATCCGCAGGCCTCCTTGCTCATAGATATAGATCTCATCCTGCTTCTCTGCTTCCTTCTGAATTCCCAGCACCGCGATATCCGGATAGGTCTGTTCCCAGTAGGTCAGGTCATTCACCAGACCGGCCTTGCCCTTATCAAGGGCATGGTTGGTTGCCTGCAAAACCACATCAAATCCGGTATCAACAAGCGCATCCGCGATCTGGGTCGGCGCGTTAAACGCAGGGTACCCGGACACGCCGAGCTCAGCTCCGCCGATGATCACTTCCTGATTGACCAGCGCGAGATCCGCGGCTTGGATCGTCGCCTTCTCCGCCGCAAAGATCGGGGAATAATCGTATCCGCCATCCCCCGTGGCAGAGCAGTCCTCAACCGGTGTATGAAGCAGGATGTCTCCGACCATGATCAGGTGAATCACGGTATCCGGATCGATCTCCCGCTCTTCCTCGGCTCCCATGGACTCCTCTTCCGTCCCGGTCAGATCTTCCTCTCCGGTGCCGTCTACGGGAAGGCCTTCGCCGTCCTCCGCCGCGGTGCCGCTCCCTGCGGTATCCTTCCCGGCCGCGTCTGTCTCCTCCGATCCGGATCCGGCGATCGGCTCCTCTATGATCGGGCTGGGCAATGGTTCAAATTCTCCGCATCCGCAAATTCCGGGCATAAGAAAGGCGCAGAGTAACACCGACGCCACTCTGCGCCATATACGATTTATCCCTATCGTCCTATGCTTCATATCCCAGTTCCCCGAGCAGCGCCCGGCATCCTTCCGATATTTGCCGATACACGCCCTTGAAATCACCGGTGTACCAGGGATCGTCAATGTCCTCCGGATGGTCCGTAAAGTCCATCATCAGACAGATTTTTGCATGACTATCCTCTCCTAGAATACGCCTCATGTAACTCAAATTCAAGCGTTCCATGCCAATGATGTAGTCATAGGCGTCTCCATCCGACCGCCGAAGTTGTCTGGCCCGCTTGCCGTCACAGGAAATTCCGTGCGCCGCCAATTCCCGCACTGCCGGCGGATACACGGGGTTCCCGATCTCCTCCGTGCTCGTCGCAGCCGATGCGATTTCAAATTCAGAAGCAATCCCCCGCTCCGCGACCATTTTTTTCAGAATATATTCCGCCATCGGGGAACGGCAGATATTGCCCCAGCAGACGAAAAGCACTCTTATCATAATAAAATCTCCGTTCGTAACGCCGTAAAATGCCGTGTTTTACCGCATTTTGCCGACTATATTTTTGTGAATCTCTCCGCTTCAAAAATGAGTTTTTTTCCCAAAACGCTGTAAGAAATTATCTCCATCAAACGGTCTTTTCTACATAGGTAAACTGCTGCAGAAAACTATTTTATCCGAGCAAATACACCATATAGTAGGGGATAGTCAGTTTTTCTGCTTCCTCTCCCACATTGTTTTCACTTAGTTTAATGCACCGATTTACTCCATATTGGCTTTTGTTTTTAAGAATCGTAGTTGCTGATTTTGTATTACCCGTTGTTGCTTTTACTTCAACAAGCGTAGTTTCCGCATCAACCGAAGTAATGAAATCAATTTCCAGACCACTATCCTTATGGAAGTAGTATAGTGGTCTTCCGGCTTTCGAAAATGCGTCTGCTATGATGTTTTCATAGATTGCGCCTTTATACATTCCCAGGTCACCGCT
>JAFYEE010000134.1 GCA_017544405.1 Lachnospiraceae bacterium | reverse complement strand
GATGGAAATTCCGATCTTAGAAACATTTTGCAGAAACTGCTCATTGCTGATATCCGTATGAAATCCGGTAAAACTCTCGAGCTTGTCGATCGTACCGCCGGTATGTCCGAGCCCTCTGCCGCTCATCTTGGCGATCGGAACGCCGCAGGCTGCCACCATCGGCGTAAGCGCCAGGGAGGTCTTGTCTCCCACGCCGCCGGTGGAATGCTTATCCACCTTGATGCCGGAGATCCCGCTCAGGTCGAGCACATCGCCGCTGTCCCGCATGGCCAGCGTCAGCTCCAGTGTCTCCTCCGGTGTCATCTTCTGATAAAAGATTGCCATCATCAGGGCCGACACCTGGTAATCCGGGATCTCTCCCTTCGTATACCCTGCGATCAACCAGCGGATCTCCTCCGCGGTCAGCGCTCCTCCGTCTCTTTTCTTGCGGATCAGATCATACATTCTCATACCGGCACCTTCTTCCCATACGCACAGATGTCCTTTAAGACACATTTGTCACAAAACGGCGCAGTTCTGGCCGTACAGACCGCTCTTCCGTGATCCACCAGGCGGTGACAAAGCTGATTGCCTTCCTCGGGCGGAACGATCTTGCGAAGCGCCGCCTCCACCTTCGCGGGCTCCGTGACATTCTTCACGAGACCGATCCGGTTGCTTAAGCGGATGCAATGCGTATCCGTCACGATCGCCGGCTTTCCGAAGACATCCCCCAGGATCAGATTGGCGCTCTTCCTTCCGACGCCGGGGAGGGACAGAAGCTCCTCCATCGTATCCGGCACCCGTCCGTCAAAGCGCTCCAAGAGCTCATTCATGCACGCGTGAATGTCCCGTGCCTTGCTGCGCCCGAGACCGCAGGGGTGCACGATCCGCTCGATTTTGTCCGGCGAGGCCTTCGCCAGATCCTGCATCGTGGGATATTCCCGGTACAGATCCTGCACGACGACATTGACCCGTGCATCCGTGCACTGCGCCGCGAGACGAACGCTTACCAGCAATTTCCAGGCCTCGTCATAGTCCAGGGTACAGACCGTATCCGGATATTCTGTTTTCAGCCGCCGGATCACCTCCAGCGCGAGCTTCTTTCCGGTCATGCTTCTTTCCTACTTGTGGTACGGCTCTCCGCTCAGGATGCGGAAAGCGCGGTAAATCTGCTCTGTAAGGATGACGCGCATAAGCTGGCGCGGAAAGGTCATCGCGGAGAAGGACAGATGCATCTGCGCTCTTGCGATCACCTCCGGGGACAGTCCCAGGCTCCCGCCGATCACGAAGCAGATCTCGCTGATCCCCTGCACCTGGAGCTCCAGCAGACGCTGCGCAAACTGTTCCGAGGTCAGGGCTTTTCCCCGGATCTCGAGCGTGCACACGAAGGCCCCTTCCGGAATCCGCGCAAGGAGCCGCTTTCCTTCCTTCTCAAGGATGGAAGCCTCTTCCTTCTCCCCCGCGCCGTCCGGCGTCTTTTCATCCTGGACTTCCGCGATCTGCAGCCTGCAATAACGAGAAAGGCGCTTTGTATATTCCTCCAGCGCCTGTCTGTAAAAGCTTTCCTTTATTTTCCCGACACACAGCAAAGTGATATGTACGCCCAAGGACTATTTTCCTTCCTCCCCATAGAGCGAATCATAGATCTTGTCGTCGATCAGATGCTCCACAAAGTCCGGATCCAGATTGACGAACTGCTTGCTCAGGAGCTGCACGATGATCTCGGACCTGTAAAAATACAGGTGTTCACCGGGTCTGCGCTCGTCTGGCGGCAGGTAGGAATCCACCTTCTCCGCCGTCAGATTCTCACCGGCCCATTCCAGCAGGCTCTCCTCGAGGCTGTGCTCACTCTTGGCCTCACGCGCAAAGATCCGCGCATTTTTCATGGAGATGATCCCCATGACGATGAACAGGATGCAGATCGCGGAAAGCACGCCGTAGAACAGATACGGGCTCCCCAGACGGATCTGGATCACGCCCAGCAGACCCAGCAGCAGGATCACCAGGCCGACGATGCCGCCGATGATCAGGATCCATCCGCTGGACTTGTTCTCCTCGGCCTGCGATGCGCTGTCCATATAGGGTTTTGCAGGTGCGTTTCTGCGGGCGTACTCCTTCGCTGCCGCCACCAGTGCTTCCGGATCCACCTCCCCATAGGTGTTCTCCGGAATCGGACGGTAGAAAGTCACCGGCTCCGACGCAGGCTCCGGCTCTTCCTCCGGCAGCTTGTCGACCAGGTACTCCCCGCAGTCTGCACATTTGGTAAATCCTTCTCGGTACTCCATTTTACATTTCGGACACCAGGGCATATGATACCTCCTCTGTACGATCCCTTCTCACTTCAGGCCTGATTGCTAAGGTATTCATCGATGCCTTTGGCCGCGGATTTTCCGGCCCCCATTGCCAGAATGACCGTAGCGGCACCGGTCACGGCATCGCCGCCCGCATAGACAGCAGTCTTGGCGGTAGCTCCGTTCTCTTCCTTCGCGATGATGCAGCCGTGCTTATTGGTCTCGAGTCCTTCCGTCGTCGAAGCGATCAGCGGATTCGGAGAAGTACCCAGACTCATGATCACCGTATCCACCTCCATAAGGAATTCCGATCCGGGGATCTCCACGGGTCTTCTTCTTCCGGAGGCATCGGGCTCGCCGAGTTCCATCCGCACACATTTCATGCCGGTCACCCAGCCCTTCTCGTCACTGAGGATCTCGGTCGGATTGGTCAGAAGGTCGAAGATGATGCCCTCCTCCTTCGCATGGTGAACCTCCTCCACACGGGCGGGAAGCTCTTCCTCGCTACGGCGGTACACGATATGCACCTCCGCTCCGAGACGCAGCGCGGTGCGGGCCGCATCCATTGCGACATTGCCGCCGCCGACGACCGCCACCTTCCGGCTCTTCATGATCGGCGTGTGGGAATCCTCGCGGAAGCCCTTCATCAGGTTGCTCCGGGTCAGATATTCATTGGCGGAGAAGACACCGTTCGCATTCTCTCCGGGAATCCCCATGAACTTGGGAAGACCCGCACCGGAACCGATAAAGACGGCAGAGAAGCCTTCTTCGTTGAGAAGCTCATCGATGGTGATGGACTTGCCGATGATGACGTTCGTCTCAATGGTGACGCCGAGAGATTTCACATTCTCGATCTCCTTCGCCACGACATCCTGCTTGGGCAGACGGAACTCGGGGATTCCGTAGACCAGGACTCCGCCGGGCTCGTGCAGCGCTTCAAAGATCGTTACATCGTATCCCATTCTGGCCAGATCTCCGGCACAGGTAAGACCCGAAGGACCGGAGCCGATGACGGCGACCTTCTTGCCCTTCTTCGGTGCATCCGCGGTGGGACGGATCCCCTGCTCCCGCGCCCAGTCGGCGACGAAGCGCTCGAGCTTGCCGATGGATACCGCTTCCCCGCGGATCCCGCGTACGCACTGTCCCTCGCATTGGCTCTCCTGCGGGCAGACACGGCCGCAGACAGCGGGCAGCGCAGACGACTCGGAGATGATCCGGTAGCTTTCGGCAAAATTACCTTCCTTCACCTGCTGGATAAATCCGGGAATATTGATGGCTACAGGACATCCTGCGATACATCTGGCATTCTTGCAGTTCAGGCATCTCGATGCCTCCTCCTGCGCCTCCTGCGCGTTGTAGCCCAGGCAGACCTCGTCAAAATTATGTGCTCTCTTGCTTGCATCCTGCTCTCTGACAGGAACCTTCACATTTACATCCATTTGCTTATCTCCATCTCTTTATTTGCAATGTCCGCAGCCGCCTTCGTGGGTATCCCCCTCCTGAAGGGCCAGCATGGCTCTGCCTTCCTCTGTCTTGTAGATCTGGGCTCTACGCATGGCCTCGTCAAAATGGACCTTGTGTCCGTCAAATTCCGGACCATCCACACAGGCGAATTTGATCTCATCGCCCACGGTGAGTCTGCACGCACCGCACATGCCGGTACCGTCGACCATGATGGGATTCATGCTGACGATCGTCGGGATGCCGAGCTGCTCAGTCAGCTTGCAGACAAATTTCATCATGATCATGGGGCCGATCGCCACACACAGATCGTAGGTCTTGCCTTCTTTTTCCACAAGATCCTGGAGCGTCTGCGTGACCATGCCGCTGCGTCCGTAGGAGCCGTCATCGGTCGTCACGTACACATTGCCCGCGACCGCGCTCATCTCCTGCTCGAGGATGACGATGTCCTTCGTCTTGGCGCCGATAATGACATCCGCGTCAGTTCCGTGCTCGTGCAGGTACTTTACCTGCGGATAGACCGGAGCCGTTCCGAGTCCGCCTGCGACAAAGATGATACGCATCGCCGCAAGCTCTTCGTCCGTCTTCTCCGTGAGCTCGGACGGTCTGCCCAGAGGACCCACGACATCATGGAATGCCTTCAGATCCTCGGCATCCGCCATGCGTTTGGTCTCGGCACCGACGACCTGAATGACAAGCGTAATCGTCTTCTTTTCTCTGCTGTAATCGCAGATGGTCAAAGGGATCCTCTCCCCGTCAGCGTCCATACGGACGATGACAAACTGGCCGGGCAGACAGCTTCTGGACACCATGGGAGCTTCCACTTCCATGAGCACAATATTGCCTGCAAGGTACTTCCGTTCCACAATCTTGTACATAATTTTCCCTTCCGTTCCTTTCCACATACTTCTTATTTCCCAGCACCCTCAAGCGATGCTTTCGAATATTTCCAGACGGTATCCTCCGTCCTCCGTATAGAGGCGGCCCGTCGTGCCATCCCGGTAATCCACCGCATACATCAGACCGGTATCCTTCCAGACCCCGTCGCGTCCGGGGCGCATTTCGTAAAAGACATAGTACAGACCCTGATCAAGCTCCAGGGGATAAACATAGCGATAGTCGCAGTTCTCCTGGAATTCGCCGGTGTAGAGATAGATGTAGGCTCTTCCCTGCTCGGTACCTATCGGAGCGTTTAAAGTGATCGTATAGGTGAAGGTCACCGGCTCACTCATCCGTCCGGCCCCGTCCATACTGACCATCGTAAGCTCTGTCTTCCCCTCGGGAAGCGGCATCGCATCCGGAAAAATCTCCGATCCTTCGTCCGGTAGCTTTCCGTCCAGCGTATACCGGACGCTCACCCCATCGGGGAGTTCTTTCAGTGTCAACAGAACCGGCTTCTGATAGCTCCCGGAGGCGGTCGACAGTTCCGGAGGCGGAACCTGCGCCACGCTGACATGGTAGGTCTCTGTCAATGTATCGCTGCGGATTCCGTTCTCCCCGATGCAGCAGGCCGAAACCACCGTATCCCCGTCGTCCAGAAGCAGCGGGTATTCGTAAAGCATTCCGCCTTCCGCGGGGTCCTTCCCGTCCAGCGTGTAATAGATCGCCCCCTGCTGCGTCGCCTCGAGCTTTAACAGCTGCGGGGAATCGTAATACCCGCCCGGGATGCTGAACGATATCTTCGGCGGCAGATAGGCGGCATATTTTGCCACCAGCTCCGCGTCCTCGCAGCCGCTCAGAAGATCCGTCAGAGCCTCGTAATCCTCCAGCCCCGCGTAGATCCCGATCAGCTCCTCATAGGCCCGCCGGTACTGCTCCTGCGTGCGTTCGGGACTCTGGATCAGCTCCCACAGCGTATTTTCGTATAAAATTTCATTGCCGGATAACCGATAGGCCTCCGCCAGCTTCTCCAGATATTCCGGATTCTGATGATCCCCCGCAAGCAGTCCCCTGTACACGGTGATGGCATAATCATAATCCCCGTTCTCCACGG
>JAFYEE010000014.1 GCA_017544405.1 Lachnospiraceae bacterium | reverse complement strand
CAGCATACCGCCGAGCCATCTCTCATTCACATAGTACATACCGCAGCGCTCAGCCTCTGCCTTGACAGCGTCCTGTGCCTGCTTCTTGGTGCCGACGAAGAGGATGGTGCCGCCCTGTGCAACGATCTCGGATACGGCCTTGTAAGCCTCGTCCACCTTGACCACACTCTTCTGCAGGTCGATGATGTGGATGCCGTTGCGCTCGGTGAAGATGTAGGGAGCCATCTTAGGGTTCCATCTTCTGGTCTGATGTCCGAAATGAACACCTGCTTCAAGTAACTGCTTCATGGAAATAACGCTCATTTTCAATACCTCCGTTGGTTTGTTCTTCCGTCTCCCGTTTGAGGCGGGCCGCGTTAAAGCCCGGTCTCACTCCCCGCGCACCCGGACAGATCCGGGACCTTACGGAAATGGGGAAAACGTGTTTTATAGTCACAACAGTCGGATTTTAGCATAAAAAGAGACCGAATGCAATGATTTTTTCGCATTCGATCCCTACTTTTCCTCATTTTACGATCGCGGCACAAAGGTCCGGGGATCTACTTCCGGGAGGAGGTGAAGATCTCCGCGATCTCTTTCATGGTCGCTCCCATCGGAATCTCGTAGGTGCCGACCCGCAGCCTTCTGCTGTAGCCGTTCTGTTCGAGATACCGGTCGAATTCCTTCGCATCCGCGACAAGTCCGGCCGCCTCGGCGCTCTTCGCCACGGCTTCCGAGCCCTGGCCGCTCCGGATCACGACGGTGACCAGGGTGCCGGGCGCGATATCCTCCGTCTCCTTCGGTTCCTCGCCCTTGCCGTCCTGCGCGCCGCCGTCTTTCCCGGAAGGCTCCTGCCCCTGCTGCTCCGGATCCTCCGCAGGTTCTCCGGAATCTGCTTCCTCCGGGTCCTCCGCTCCTGCTGCGTCGTCCCCGTCCGAGGGCTCTGACGCATCTACTCCGTCCTTCTCCGCATCCGCAGGTTTCGAAGCATCCTCCCCGGAGGCTTCTCCATCCGCAGGGTTCAATGCATCCTCCCCGGAGGCTTCTCCATCCGCAGGGCTCTGTGCATCCTCTCCGGAAAGTCCGTCACCGGAGGGCGCGTCCAGGCCTTCCGAAGACGCTCCGGGATCCGCCGCGTCCGGCTGCGCGTCCGCCTCCTCCGCCGGCTTTTCCGCCGGAGACTCTGCCGTCTCAGCGCCGGGTTCTACCGGCTGCGCCGGTTCCTGCGCGGTATCCTTTCCGGCCTCCTGCGCGTCGCTCAGGGAGAAGGCGGATCCGTCCACCATGCCCATGGCCTCCGCGCGCTGCCGGACCTGTGCGTCCGTCAGCTCCGGCGTATTCAGATGATGCGACACCGTGAGCAGGATCGCTGTCACCAGCATTCCGATCCCCAGGCCCCGCATATAAAATCTAAGTCTCTTATTCATGGTCTCTTTTCTCCGTGCAGACCAATGATCAGATCCACTTCACCGACGCCCATACCAAGCTCTCTGGCGATAGCGACGCTGTCCATCCCCTGATCGTTCATCGCCAGCACGCGGCGATGAAGCTCCAGCTGCGGAATCTCCTCGGGTCCTCCCGCCTGACCGCCCTGCGCGGGCACAGGATCTGCGGATGCCGCGGTGATCTCGCGCGCGAGGGATGCGATCCCGTGGGGCGCTTCTGCCGGCGTGGGAGCTTCCGGCTCTCCGGAGGACTGCCTTCTGCCTCCGATCACGGATGCGTCACTGGCTGCCACCTTCGCCCAGTCGAGTGTGCGGATCCTTCGCTCTCCCGCTTCCCCGGCCGCTCCGGAAAAGGATGCGCTTCCGGCGCTCTGCGGTGTCTGCTGCGCAGTCTGTCCGCTTTGCTGCGCTCTCACGCTCGCCCCGGTCTGCTGCGCCGGTGCCGACTCGGCAGCCGCTTCCTCCTTTGCTCTGGCCGCTTCCCGCGTGGTCTCTTCCATCACGCGCGCCGCTTCGCGGGCGGACTCCACCGTCTCCTGGAGTCCTTCCTGCTTGTCATTGAGCATGTCATAGAGAAACATGACTTCCTTGTGATTTTTATTGATCTCCTCGAGCACCGTGTCGGAATACTCGTTCACGGCCATGATCTTTTCGTTGGTGATGCGCTCGAGGCTGCGCTGCGTCTTTTCCTGTGCATATTCCACGGCCTCATCCACCACATCATCCACATGACCGCGCAGCGCATCGACTTCCTGCTCCACACGTTTTTTTACTTCCGCATCCACCAGCTCGCGGATATCCTCGCCGGACTCTTCCTGCCGTACCGGTATCAGAAAGCTGAGCAGAAAAATGAGAGCCCCCGCTATCAGGAGGGCTATCTCCAATGGACTCATGTTGTATCCTCTCAAATCTTCAAATCAAAACCGCCGGGCTGTCCCTTTACGATCACGCGGTCCTCCGGCTGCGCATGACCTCCGCGCCGCCGTCCACGGCCGCCGTCTCCGGTGTACTCGTTCGAGCCCTTCTCCGCGGCATCCTCGCGCTTCTGTTCCCAGCGCGATTCCTCGGTCGTGTTGACCTCCTCGGCGCGCGCGTTATTTTCCCGCTGCTGGGACTGGCCGATGGTCACCTGGTCGAACGCGGCCTTATTCTCTTCGTTCTGCTGTATGATACTGAAATCCTGCGCCCTTGCGATCGGGGCGATATCCAGACCTGCCATACGGAACTCCTTTCCGATCAAAAGGGAAGCATCTTGATCTCACCGGCCACCTTCGCAAACTTACAGTACCGGTAGCTGGACTGCACCGTCATGGACAGGTCCCCGATCACGATTATCGTGCCGGGATATACCTCGCCGGTGACATGCACTTCCGCCTTCTTATCCGGGTCAAAGATCGCGGAGAGCTTCTTGAGTTCCTCGCTCTTCTGCGACAGTTCCACCTTCTTGGTCTCGATCGTGGCGACCATCTGCTTGACGTAATTCAGCTGATCCTCGGAGAATCTGGCGCCCTTCGCCTTCTTTTCCATGAAATTGGCCACCACAGGCTGCGCGTTCTTGATCGCTGCCACGGTGTCCGCGATCTCCTTCTGCAGCTGATTGTATTGTGCCTTGAGCTTCGGATTGACACCGACCTCGACGATCGTGCTCGCGCCCATCTCCGCTCCGAGCGTACGGACCTCGATCAGGGAATCCGCCTGTACCTTGCCGCCGGTGATGAATCCGTGCTTGCCGGTGACGGAGATCTCGGTTCCGGACGTGACATGACTGTGCAGGATCGACTCGGTACTGACATATCCGTCCGCTTCCACGGTAGCGTTCTCAATAAACTTGGCCACCACATTGCCGCCGGCCTTCAGGACCCCCCTGCCCATGCCCTTCATGCCGTTGGAGATATGAATGTTCCCGCCGGCCTCCACATAGGCACCTTCGACGACCCCCTTGACGATGATGTCTCCGGTCGCCTTCACCGAGAAATTGGTATCCACGTTGCCGTTGACCTGGACATCTCCGTTGAAATCGATATTGCCGGTCGCCGTGTCCACATTCTCCACCTCATAGACATTGGAGACAAAAACCTGGCCGCCGACCAGAGTGACATGCCCGTCAACCAGAGACGTGATGGAAAGACGGTCCTCGGAAAGCTGGATATTTTTGCCGAATTCCAGACGGGCCCGCTTGACCTCTCTGGGCTTGATCCGGTTGCCCTGGATCGTCATTCCGTATTCACCGGGATCTTCCGGTATGATCCGGGCCAGAACCATCCCCTTATGGCAGGGACGCACGAGATCCAACGAGAAAAAGTCAACGCTGCCGTCCTCGTTTACCTTGGGCTTTGTGTTGACATTGGTTTCGAAAAGATATTCAATTACCGCATCCTTCCCGTGTCTGGGGGGCTTTCCGACTGCTACCGGAAGATTGAAGCAATAGTACCCCGTTCCGGAAAAATGCTGGTCGATGATCTTGTCCTGAAGTCCGAACTTGACATTGCGGTAGGGCATATCGTTGCGGAACTCCGCCGCGGTCATCCGCGAACCGGTCTCGGACGCGGGGAAAAACCGTGCGACGGCTCTCATATTGTCTTCGGAAATGCTCAGGATATAGGTTTCCCGAATGGGAGGACATTCGCCGGTTCCCAGCGGGAATACCGTCGTTTCGTTTTTATCGACCACCGCCTTGAGCGCCGAAAGATCATAGTTCAAATCATGGGAATCCAGATAGCTGATCAGCTCCTGTATACGGATCCCTTCTCCGCCATCCTGCGCAGCATAGATCTTAAGGCCATACCCCTCTGCGGTCTTGACCACCTGAAAATACGCGTTCTTCATAGCATCCCCCAACCTGTATTTTGTAAAGCACCGGACCGTTTCGAGCTTCCCCTTTGCATCAGTCCGTCAGAATATTCATATAAGCCCCCAGAATATTCTTCATCTTGCCCAGCGCTCTGGTGTGGAGCTGGGACACACGGGATTCGGACACCTCCAGGACATTCGCGATCTCCTTGAGGGTCAGTTCCTCGTAATAGTAGAGCGTTACAACCTTCTGTTCCTTCTCCGTGAGCTGCTGAAGTGCTTCTCCGAGCTTCTCCGTCAGCTCCTGTTTCTCAATGTTTTCCTCCGGACTGATAAAATGCGCGGTCGTGCCGCCGTCGTCCTGGGAGGAAGATACATCGCTGCCCGATTCCATGAATTCATCGAGGCTGACCACGCCGGTGATCTTCATCTGGGACTGCCAGTCCGCATACTCGTCCTCGGTGATCCCGAGAGCCTCGGCGATCTCATCGCCGGTAGCGGCTCGGCCCTTCTCCCCCTCCACCTTCTTCATGGCTTCTTCGATCTGCTTCTGGCGGGTGCGCACCGTGCGCGGGATCCAGTCCATCTTGCGGATCTGATCGAGGATGGAGCCGCGGATGCGCAGGCTCGCGTAGGTCTCAAACTTGACATTCATGCCAAGGTCAAATTTGTCGATCGCATCGATCAGACCGAAGATCCCGTAACTGCAGAGATCTTCATATTCCACATTATGCCCCAGATACATGGAAAGCCGGCCGGCTACAAGCTTCACAAGGGGCGCATATTCCAGGATCATCTTCTCGCGCAGTTCGGGCGATTTTGTCCTGTCATATTCCTCTATTAACTTTCGCCTTGCAGTCTCATCCATCCGTTACATGGTCTCCTTTTCAGACCCGTGCGGAATCGCCCCCTTCGGAGGACGCATCCTCCGAAGGACCTGCTACCGATTCCTCTGATTCTTTTTCGATCACGTCGTCCTGATCCGCGTTCTTTTCCTCGTTTTCCTTCTCAAACTTGTCCAGGAACCAGACAATGATGGTCCCGACACAGTAAAAAATCACCAGCACAAGGAGCAATGTCCCCAGCTTCCCGGGGATACTGTAATCACGCAGGAACGTGATCACTACGGTCACCAGTCCGGCCACAAGCATCAGTATAAGCGGCAGACTTTTACGATTCATCAGATTTTTTTCTCCCCTTTTCCGACCGCCTTGATGACATAGTCCCCCGTCTCGGGGTAAAAAATCACCGTACGGCCGAAATTCAATCCGGTGTCTTCCGCAAGAAGCGGAATCTTGAGTTCCGCCAGCTTTTTCTTGACTGCTTCCACGTTCCGGTCGCCCACCTGCATGGTAGTGGACTTGCCCTGAAGCGCAAACATCATCGCACCGCCCGCGATCTTAGCCACCAGTCTGCGCCGGTTTGCGCCAAGCGCTTCCATCTGACGAATCAGCTCATCTATTCCGGTATCGGCAAATTTGGCCGGATTCGACTGACCCGTATTGACCGCCTTGCTGTCGGGAAGCATGATATGTGCGAGTCCGCCTACTTTATTGCCGGTATCTCTAAGCGCAATCCCCACGCAGGAACCGAGTCCGAGCGTGGTTACCCCATTGGGCGGCAGGCAGGTTTTCAGATCTGCCATACCCACTTTTATTATTTCACTCATAAGCCTTATTCCCTGTTTATAGTCTGTTATACCGGCAATCCCAACGCACCGAGAATCTTCTGATAGGAGTCAATATCCGGCACCAGAATAAAGTATCCGTCAATCTCCATCTCATCAAAGAACTGAGACTGGATCATGAGGATCTTATCCCCGTAGATACCAAACTCTACCGCAGGGACGCTTAAGATCGCGCCTGCCATATCGACGGTCAGAGCCGGCGGAGACGGATAGATGCACAGATTGGTCAGGGTGGATAGGGAATTCAGATAAGCGCCGGTGATGATGTTGCCAATCTCCTGCATGGCGGACAGTTCCATCTCGGTGAATTCCTCCACCTCGGGATTGCCCATGCCCATCATGACCTTGTCAATCAGGTGCTTCGCGCTCTTCTGCTCCACAAGGAAAAGCATACTGCCGGTGATGTCTCCCTCGACTCCGAGGAAGACGCCCACCATGATCTGCTCCTCGCCGCCCATCACTTCTCCGACCTCGCCGAAGTCAAGAAGCTGAACCTGCGGAACATGCATATCCACCTTGGTTCCCAACATCTGGGACAGAGCGGTCATTGCGTTGCCGGCGCCGATATTACCGATCTCCTTCAGGACATCGAAATAATTTTCAGTTACCTGTTCCAATGTTAAGTCGCTCATACACACCTCTGTACAATTTAATTGTCTTCCAGATTGATGACGCTGAGATCAAGCAGGGAAATCAGGTCATTGCCGTTTTTACCGACACCGCTGACATAAACCGGCTTGTCGGATTTGCTGTCGTGCGAGACATTCTCGATCTCGTCGGATGCGAGCTTGACGACTTCCTTCACTTCGTCAACGATGACACCGACCGCACCCTCCTCGGAATCCACCTTGAGGATCAGGATACGGGTAGCTCTGCCGATCTCATCCTCGGGCAGGCCCATCTTGAGGCGCAGACTCATGACGGGGATCACTTCGCCTCTCAGATTGATCACACCCTTGAGATAATTCGGAACCTTGGGCACGCGGGTGACATGCTGCATACGCACGATGTTGTCAATGTAATTGATGTCGATGCCGTACTCTTCGTCCCCCAGACGAATGACAATGTACTGAAGGATTTCCTTTATGATCTTGGTCTCATCCCCGTCTGCGGGGAGATTGTTGATATTGCTGAGCTGTTCCATAGCTTCATCCTCCTTATAACAATGCATTGACATCCAGGATCAGTGCGACTTCGCCATCGCCGAGGATGGTTGCACCGCTGATGAACTTCGCATGCTTAATGTACTTGCCAAGGGACTTGATAACGATCTCCTGCTGGCCCATCAGTTCGTCGATGACGAGGCCGGCCATCTTATCGCCCTTCTTGACGATGACGACAACCATGCTGCCATCGTTCGAAGGCTTGCTCTCATTCTCCAGAACCTTGTTCAGACGGATCAGAGGGATCACGGTACCGCGCAGGTTGATCACTTCCTCATTCTGAACATACTTGATATCGGACTCGCGGATCGTCTCGATGGTCTCGATGGAAGCGAGGGAAATCGCGTACTTCTCTTCGCCTACGACAACCATCAGGGACTGGATGATCGCAAGGGTCAGCGGCAGGCGGATGGTCCAGGTGGAGCCTACGCCCAGCTGGCTCTTGACGCTGACTTCACCGCTCAGTGCTTCGATGTTGGAACGGACGACATCGAGACCCACGCCTCTGCCGGAGATATCGCTGACCTTCTTGGCCGTCGAGAATCCGGGCAGGAAGAGCAGGTTGATGATCTCCTGCTGATTCATGACCGCAGCCTGCTCCGGCGTGACGATACCGCGCTCGATGGCCTTGGCCTTGACGATCTCCGGATCGATTCCGTTACCGTCATCACGTACCTGGATGATAACGTTGTTGCCTTCCTGGAATGCATCGAGGAAGATGGAGCCTACGGGCGGCTTGCCTCTCTCGGCACGGACCTCTGCGGTCTCAAGACCATGGTCCGCGGAATTACGCAGCAGATGCATCAGATGATCACCGATCTGGTCAACCACGGTACGATCCAATTCGGTATCTTCACCGGTCATGAACAGTTCCATCTTCTTGTTCAGGCTCTTGGACAGATCACGGATCATACGAGGGAACTTGCTTACCGTGCTCTCAATGGGAACCATTCGAACCTTCATGACGGACTCGTGCAGATTGGTCGTGACGCTCTCAAGGTATTCGATCTGCTCGTTAAATGCAGCGGAATTGGCCGCATTGCCGGTGGATGCGGAAACGAGGCTGTTCTTGGCGATGATCAGCTCGCTGACGAGGTTCATCAGGCTGTCCAGCTTCTCGATGTCCACACGGATCGTCTTGTTGGCGATCGGCTTGGCTGCTTTCTTCTCCGCGGGCTTCGCGGGTGCATTGCCGGGATGTGCGGCGACGGCAGCGGGTGTTGCTGCGGGCGTTGCGGTTGCTGCAGCGGGTGCTTCGGCTGCTGCCGGAGCTCCCTCCTCGGCATCTGCCGGCTTGATCTTGTCAAAGTCAAGCGGGCCGCCGGTTACCTTGTCGATCTCGGACACCGAGGCTGCCACGCTGATCAGATTCTCCACGGGCTCGTCGCTGGCCACCACCAGGGTGAAGTCGAGGTCGAATTTTTCATCTTCTATATCCTGAGCGGGAGGATTGGATACCAGGATCTCGCCCTTTTCTTCCACGGCCTTCAGCACGAGGAAAGCACGCGCCGCCTTGAGGACGCAGTCGGGCATGACCACGACATTGAGGCCGTACACCTTCTTGCCGGCCTTCAGCGCTTCCTGCATGACGTTGATCTGGCTCTCGTCGAAGGGGATCTCGTTCCACTTCTCGGAACTGCCTGCGCCGTCCGCCTTGGGAGCCTCCTCCTTGGGAGCTTCGGAAGCTGCGGGCGCGGGAGCCGCTCCGCCCTTGGAATTGCGGATCTCGTTCAGAGCCTTGATGATCGGCTCATTGTCATTGGTACCTTCGTCCGAAGTATTGCGGATATTGTCCGTGTACTCCTGCAATGCATCCAGACACTGGAAGAGTATATCGATCATCTCGGGCTGGACCTTGATCGCACCGGTACGGACATCGGAAAAGACATTCTCCATGTCATGGGTCAGGGCCTGCATACGCTTGTAGCCCATCGTACCTGCCATTCCCTTCATGGAGTGAGCGGCACGGAAGATTTCATTGACCGTATCCATGTCGTCCGGATTCTGCTCCAAATTGAGAATCTGCTTGTTCAGGCTCTCCAGATGTTCGTTGGTCTCATCGAGAAAGATTTCCAGATATTGGCTGACATCCATAGTTAATTTCCTCCATTCCTTCTTGCGCCGGGAGAATCATTCGAACTGCCGGTTCTTAAGCGTTCGATAAACCTACTTGCAGGACAATTTCGGAAGCAACGTTATCCAGCGCCACAACCTGATCGGAGAGACCGGCTTTGGCGACCGCCTTCGGCATCCCGTAGATGGTACTGGTGGCTTCATCCTGGGAGATCACGTAAACCTTCTTGACTTCCTTGAGGTTCTTGATCCCTTCGGTGCCATCCGCGCCCATTCCGGTGAGTACCACGCAGACGACCTTGTCAAACTTGCTGCTTCGCAGGGATTCATACATGTAATTCGCGCAGGGCTTGACGCCTTCACGGATCGGCTCATCCGTATAGCGGATGGTATAGCCGCCGCCTGCGTAAACCACATTCATGTGCTTGCCGCCCGCCGCAATGTACACGGTTCCGTTTACGAGCTTGTCACCCTCCTTCGCCTCCACGACATGTACTTCACTCATGGCATCGAGTCGCTCCGCGAGGGATGCGGTAAAGCCCTTGGGCATATGCTGTACCAGGACCACCGGCGCATCGAGATCTGCGGGTAATCTCGGGATCACGGACTGAAGCGCCTTGGGGCCGCCGGTGGAGCTGGCGATCGCCACGATCTTCCTGCCTGCGATCCGCGAAGAGCTCTTCTGCAGGATCTGGATGAACTTGCGGTTTTCTTCCTTCTTCTCCTGTACACGCGTCGGAGAATCGAAAACAGGGGGTTTCGATAAAACCACGCCGTGCAGGATCCGGAGGAAATTCGCCTGGAAAGCGCCGTCCCGGCAACTGTTCGCCTGGTCCGGTTTGTGAATGAAGTCCAGCGCGCCGAGTTCGAGGGCATCGAGGGTTGTCTTCGCCCCTTCCACCGTATCGGTGCTGGCCATCATCACACGCACATGAATCCGATATTTGCGAAGCTCTCCCAGCAGCTGCAGACCGTTCATCTTTGGCATGTTCACGTCGAGAACGACCGCATCGTAACGATTTCTGCTGAGAAGATCGAAGGCTTCCAAACCGTTGATGGCCTGGTCCGCCACTTCGAAATCATCATCAGAATTGATTATATCACAGAGGACTCTTCTCATGAGTGCAGAGTCGTCTACAAGCAGGATTTTTTTCTTCATTTCCATTCTCCTCCGGACGAGACCATCTCCCGTCCGTGCTTCCTTTCCGCGTCAGTCCGCTCTGCGGCGGCTCTTCCGCTCCTCCTCAAAGATAAACTGGATGATCTCCTCTCGCTGTCCCTCGTTCATGTTGACGTATTGAACGCGGTGCTCATAGGTATCGGGACGGTTCTCGAGGGGACGCACGGCGAGTACCTTTCCGACGACCTCGTAGTGCTTCTTCTCACCGCCCTTGAGGAGCTCGTAGCTGCAGTAGATCATGCTCCCGGGTTCATACTGCTGATTGGACATGAAACGGAGTCCGCCGCCGCTGATATCCACGATCACGCTGTGCTTGATCGGAAGGTTCGGCTGAAGATAGAGCGGATTGGACTCCTCAAGGGCCTTCTTCTCCTCCTCCACGAGATCCCGCGCGCACATCTCCAGCGCACAGCTGAAACGATAGTACTCACGCCGCTGGTATTTGCGCAGGTTGCTGGTCAGCTCCACGACGACCAGGTAGAGGTTGTTGCTCTTATACCGGTCGATCACACGCGCAAAGCACTGGAACAGCCCGGTCTTGGTATAGAAGACCAGGTTGAATTCCGCGTCCACGGGAAGCAGGACCAGCTTGGTCTGTTCCATAGGCATGAGAATCTCCATCTGATCCTCCGACAGGATGGTAGACACCTTGGAAGAATATACTTTTCCGTCCTTTCCTATGTTGCCGGGGACGGAGTGGTCCACGGCGGTCAGATCAACGCGATCGCCTTCTTTGATGAAATTCGATAACATGCTTTTTGTCACTTTCTCCCCCAGGGGCACCTTTTATTTTCTGCCTACAATGTGTGAAAAGAATGCTGCCATTCCGCGGCTCTGGCGGATTCCCTCCTCCTTCTTGTCCAGGAGCTTCTCCGCGATCTGCTGGTAGGCCAGACTGGATCTGGCGGAAGGGAACTGCAACGAAACGGGTACCTGCTGCATGACCGCCCTGGCCAGCTGCTGATCCCAGGGAACGCTCCCGAGATAGGTCATCGGAAGCTTCAGGAAGCGCTGCACCACGGAATTGAGCTTCCGGTACAGGACCTGTCCCTCCTGCTCCTTTTCGACGCGGTTGGCGATCATCTTGATCGTCGTCTCCTCGCGGCGATAGCGCGGATGGCGGCTGAGCGCCTTCAGAAGGGAATACGAATCGGTGATGCTCGTCGGCTCCGGCGTGGTGATCAGCAGGATCTCTCCGCTGGCCACCAGGAATTCCATGACCGCATCCGAGATACCCGCGCCGGTGTCAATGATGATGATATCCGCGATCGAATCGAGTTCGGTCAGATTCCGCACAATGTAATCGAGATAATCCCGGCTGAGATTCGACATGCCGGCGATCCCGGAACCGCCCGAGATAAAGCCGACCTCCCCGGGTCCCCAGGTGATGATATCCTTGATCCGCTTTCCCTGATAGATCAGATCGTAGAGATTGTGCTTGGGAACCGCGCCGAACATGATCTCAATATTGGCAAGTCCGAAGTCGGCATCGAGGATGATGACCCGCTTGCCCATTTTTTTGAAATGAATCGCCAGATTGATTGCCGTGTTGGATTTTCCCACACCGCCCTTACCGCTGGTTACCGTGATCACGCGCGCAAGCGGTCTGGCCTGTTGACTGGCTTTTATGATTCGTAAAGATTCCGCCTGATCCATGGCAAAAACCGGTTCCTTCCTACAGAGCGGTCTCGCTCAGAAGCTGCTTGACCGTTTTCTGTGCGTTAAATACCTCAATATCATCCGGAACATTCTGTCCACAGGTCACATAAGCAATCGGCTTCCCGGCATATTGACGAATATTGTAGAGGTTGCCCAGGCTTGAGGTCTCGTCAAGCTTGGTGAAGATCAGTTGAAAATCGGAAATGCCCTTGTAATTGTCCACGATCTTGCGCAGATCCTTGAGCTTGGTCGTGGCGCTGACCACGAGGAAGCTCTGCTGCTCCAGGGTATCCGGAAGACTCTCGAGATACTCCTTCTGCTGGTCGAGGAACTGTTCGTTGTGATGCGAATGTCCGGCCGTATCCACGAAGATGTAGGAGCAGTCGCGGAAATCCTCCACGGCGGCGCCCAGCTCCTCGTTGCTGTAGATCACGCGGAAGGGCACGCCGAGAATGCTGGCATAGGTGCGAAGCTGATCCGTCGCTGCAATGCGGTAGGTATCGGTGGTGAGAAGCGCCACTTTCTCCTTGTCATTGACCGAAAGGGAGCTGGTAATCTTGGCGATCGTGGTCGTCTTGCCGACGCCGGTGGGTCCGATGAAGAAGATGATCTTCGGGCCGGACTCCGCGGGACGGATCCCCTCGGACTTGCCGAAACGAAGGATCATTTTCTGATAGATCGTGCTCAGGATAAAATCGATGCCGGCGTTGGGCCCCCGGCCGATCTCCGCCTCCTGGATGATCTCGTTGGCGAGGTGCTCATCCACCTCGTTGTCGAGCATGGTATTGTAGAGTAGACGGATAAAGCGGTCCATCTCCTGCTTGTGCTTATCCTCGGGGGATTCCGGCTCCTCCTCCCCGGTCTCGGAGAGCCCCTCTGATACGGCCTCTCCGCGCTCGCGCGCTTCGCTCAGGACGGCATTTTCCTTGTGAAACTGCGTCTCTAAGAGATTCTGCAGGGTGTCGAGCTTCTCCTCGATGGATCCTGGCTCGGCGGCGACAGGTGCGGCCGGCTCCTTGCGTCCGATCAGGCTCTCCCGCGGCGCCTGCGCGGTCTGCGGCGCCGAAGGCTTCTCCGGAGTGTTCCCCGCGGCCTTTTTCGCGGCGGCCTGTCTCTGCTTGGCCTCCTGCGCCTCCGCGATCCTGCGGATCTGGCGAAGCGGCTCCTCCGGTTCATCCTCGATGGCCGCCGTCACCTCCACCATCTTGTGGCGGAGGAAGGCAAAGCTCCCGGTGGGCTTTACCTTGCGCACGTTCATGATGACCAGTCCGTCCCCTAACTCCTTGCGCGCCGCCTCGGTCGCTTCTATTTCATTTTTTGCAGTGAATTTTTTAATATACATCTCAAGCCGTTACCATTCCCACAGATT
>JAFYEE010000133.1 GCA_017544405.1 Lachnospiraceae bacterium | reverse complement strand
CGTGAGGTACTGCTTTTGTCCAGACCCGCAGAGCATCTGCGCGACTACCGGGTGCGCACGCTTTCCGCGGATGCGAAGAAGGCGGTGCTCTCCTTTGAAGTGCTGGATTATGCGGTCAGCTCCCCGGCAAAGAGACCCGTCCGCACCGGCGATGCATCGATTGTGGCCAGCGCGCTGAAGAGCCGCGAATACCCATCCGTGCATCTTACGCTGCGCGGCGCAGGTCAGGAAATCGCAGCGGAGGGCGACACGGACCGGAAGGGCAAGTGTAAGCTTACCGTGAAAAAGCCGCTTCTGTGGAATGCGGAGACGCCCTATGTCTACGAGCTGGAGATCACGGCCGGTGAGGAAAAAATCTACGAGCAGGTGGCGATCCGCGTGCTCGAGGTGAAGGACGGAGTCGTCTGTCTGAACGGACAGCGGATCAAGTGCAAGGGCGTCAACCGGCATGACAGCAATCCCTACAAGGGGGCGGCGGTGGAACTGCCCGATGTCCTGCAGGATCTGTACCTGATGAAGCAGTTCAATATCAACGCCATCCGCACCAGCCATTACCCGAATGCGCCCTGGTTCCCCGTGCTGGCGGAGGCACTCGGCTTTTATCTCATTGCGGAATCGGACGTGGAGAGTCATGGCTCGGCGGCGGTCTACAAGGGATCCCATGAGCATACCTTCGGTCTGATCGCGCAGCATCCGCTCTTCAAGAAGGGAATCATCGACCGCGTGCAGCGCAATGTCCTGCGGGATAAGAACCGCGGGTGCATCCTGATCTGGTCCATGGGAAATGAGTGCGGATACGGAGAAAGCTTTGAGGAGGCGGCGCGCTGGGTGAAGCGCTACGATCCGGACCGGCTGACCCATTATGAGAGCAGCATTCACACCACCGGCACCCATGTCAACGACTGCACACCGCTGGATCTGTACTCCATGATGTATGACAGCGTGGAGAATATCGATGCCTACTTTGCGGGGGATAAGCCGCGCAAGCCCTATGTGCTGTGCGAATTCATCCATGCGATGGGCAACGGCCCCGGAGACATCGAGGACTACATGGAGCGGATCTACCGCTATGACGGGATGCTCGGCGGTTTCGTCTGGGAGTGGTGCGACCATGCGGTCGTGCTCGGACAGGATGAGAACGGCGAGGACAAATTCGGCTACGGCGGCGACAGCGGAGAGAAGTACCACGACAACAATTTCTGCGTGGACGGCCTGGTGGGGCCCGACCGTGTGCCGCACATGGGACTGCTCGAGTACGGGCAGGCGATCCGTCCGGCGCGGGCGTACTTGGTGGACGGGGATCCTGCGCTGGTGCTGCTCTACAGCATGCTCGACTTCCGCAATCTGCAGGATGCGATCCGCATGGAGCTGTACCTGATTGTAAACGGTACCTCCGACTGGGGGACCGCGGTACCGGTGCCGGATGTGGAGCCGCATAAGGGGAAATTTATCCGGCTCTCCGAAATTGACGGATTTGACGCGCACATGAAGGCGGCGATGGATGCGGGCGCGGATGTGGCGCTCCAGCTGCGCTACTTCCCGGCGGCGGAGGATCCGGAGCAGGATCTGCGCTACATCGATGCGGTGGAGAAGGACCGCACGCTGGGCTTTGACCAGCTGGAGATCCGTGTCTGCGGAAGCGGCGCGGCGGAGCTGTGGGAGGATTGTCTCTCCGAGGTGGCAGCAGGACAAAAGAAGGGCCGGAAGGCAGGAAAGAGCGGGAAAAACACGGAAGCAGGCGGCGTCACCTGGGAGGAGACGACGGAGGGCTACGTGATCCGCGGCGCGGGATTTACCTATGTCTTCAATCCCCGCACCGGTCTCTTTGATTCCATGAAGGTCGGAAATGCGGACAAGATCACGGCTCCGATGGAGTGGTCCACCTTCCGTGCGCCGACCGATAATGACATGCACATCCGGCATGAGTGGTACCGGGCAGGGTATCATGCACCGGTTCCGAGAGTCTATCGCGTGGAGGCAAGCCCCTCCGGAAAGCGGGAAGTGGCTTTGGAGGCGGAGCTGTCCATCGCTTCCGTCTCGCACCAGGCGTTCCTGCGCGGAAAGGTGAACTGGACGATCGCGGAGGATGGAAAGGTTTCTCTGGATCTGCAGATGCAGCGCGATCCGATCTTCCCGTTCATGCCCCGTTTTGGCATCACGCTGGCGGTGCCGGAGAAGGAAGAACGGGTCAACTACTACGGATACGGACCCTTCGAGAACTATCTTGACAAGCACCAGTGCTCGTTCCTCGGGCGCTTCTCGGATACGGTGGAGCAGCTGAATGCCGTGCGCTATCTGAAGCCCCAGGAGTATGGCTCCCGGCGCATCTATGCCGTGAGCGCGGGCGGATTTTTGGTTCGTTCCGAGCAGCTCTTCTCCTTCAACATCTCGCAGTTCGGAGACCGGCAGCTCGCTGCGGCCGGGCACGACTGGGAGCTGAAAAAGCAGGGTTACAATGAGCTTCATCTCGATTACAAGATGAGCGGCGTGGGCAGCAATTCCTGCGGCCCGGCGCTTCGTCCGGCTTACCGGCTCGATGAGGAGGAGATCCGCTTCCGCCTCGAGATAAAGCCGCTGTAAGCATTTATGTCCCGGAATTTTGACGTTTGACCCGGTATCCTTTTATGAAAAAAAACATGGGGATTCTCAAGATCAGGAGAATCCCCATGCTTTTTTGTTTTTCCAAGTGGCGAAGCGTGTTACCAGTTCAGCAGCCAGTCCAGAATCCCCCAGTCGTCCTCGCCGGAGTCCTCGTCCCAGTCCTCAAAGTCACTGAAGTCCCAAAGGCTGTCCTCCTCGTCCTCCTCCTCGCAGCCGTCCTGAGAACCGTCGTAGCAGCCGTCGTAGTACCCGTCCTGGTAGCCGTCCTCGTAGTCATCATATCCGTACCAGTCCCAATCCCAGTCGCTCCAGCCCCAGTCATCGTAGTCGTCCCAGTATTCATCGTCGGAATAGTATTCCCAGTCTTCCCAGTTGAAGCTGTCATCGTAGGAATCCCAGCCGTCCCAGGACTCCTCCCAGTCGCTGTAGTCGTAGAAATCACCGCCACCGGAAGCGGAGACGAATTTCTCCAGCCAGTCGACGTAAGTATCTTCAAATCCGCTGTTCAGAAAGACTTCCCGCAGCTGGGAATAAAAGTAGCTGTCCCCGTAGGGAAGCGTAATGGACAGGCCGGTCAGATGATCGTCGGAGGAAGTGGAGTTCACATAGACGATCGACGAACCAATGGCCGCGGAGAGCGCATCCGATTTCTCGGAATCAATATCCTGAGCGACGGCCATGATATCCGTAATGTAATAGTCG
>JAFYEE010000132.1 GCA_017544405.1 Lachnospiraceae bacterium | reverse complement strand
AGAAAGAGCCAAGATAAGGGCTGTTGATATCAGTACGGATGATATGATGGAAAGCTCCATGGAGATGGCAGCTCTGGACATGATCGTCGGTCACGTGGACAGGCACGCAGGGAATTACATGCTTGCGCAGGGTGGACGCTTTACCGCGATCGACAATGATACTTCCTTCAGTCTCCGCAAAAATCCCGGGCTTCTGGGCAAGTCCATGTCCGATTTTGAGATGCAAGATCTCGATCGCGACTCCCTGTTCCACAAAAGGGAGGGAGCGACGGGAACGGGGGGTATGATACAGCTTCAGAATGAGGATCAGGCGCTGCTTTTTTATGATACGGCCTTCCCCTTTATTTCCGATGAACTCTTCAAAAAGCTTACATCCGTGACGCCGGAAGCTCTGGACTCTGCGCTCAAAGGACTCATCTCGCAGCCGGAACGTGCCGCCTGCACAGCCAGACTCCGGGGGCTTCAGGATTATCTTCGCAGCCTGCCGGAGGATAAAATTCTCCGCCCGGGAGAGTCTTTCTCCAAGGAACAGAAACGCCAATACGCAACAACCGCATACCATGGTTTTAATTCCAAGTACGGCAATTATCTGGCACAGACTTATTCCGTTTTTGACACAACCAGAAACAAACTGGATAACATGGATGTTATGGTGATCGCCAGAAAGATTATGGAACAACCCGATATAGCATTGATGTTAGAGGAACGGAAGGAATTGCTCACGCAAAAATACTCGGATGATTACCGGCATAAGTACCTTTTCCCGGAATTTGCCAAGCGGCTTTATGCCAGATTCCAGGCCAATCCGGACTATGATCTGAAATCCGCCCTCTACGATCCTTCCATAAAAGGTGTTCCACAGATCATGCGGGAAGTTCTGATGGATGCTGCCATTGATACAGGAGAGAAATCATGACCTTCTTGGAATACGCGCTTGAGGATGCCAAATTACGCGCATCCATCTATCTGAAGATGATCGGCCGAAGCGCCAGCGTGGCGGCCATGTCGGAGCTCCTTCCCATGGAGGCGGAGCCGGAAATGCTTGCGCCCTTGCATGAACAGTTCCGGGCGCAGCTGACCGAGGCTCTCCTCCGGGGCGATCTCCCGCGCTATCCGGGCCTCGTCCGCTCTTTTTCCCAGGTTGGTCTGATCGCATTCGAACTGGCCCTCGCGGATTACCTCTGGCCGGACGACTGGCGGGAAGTCTGGGAGGAGATGGATGAGAAAGGCCTGACCGTGGAGAATGCCGCCAGGCTCACCTTCTTTGTCCGGGATCCCCAGCTTGTATATTTCCGGGAGATGCAGGCAGCCTACGGGGAGCTTTCCCCCCTCTTCCACTTTGCAGTCACCTCCGCTACGGATCCCATGCGCACGATCCTTCGTATGGACCAGCGTCTCTGGGGGTATTTCAGCGGGGAGGACACTCTGACGGCCCCCTTCGATCAGCTTGGCGAGATCGTGCCCCTCGATACCTTTGAAGGGGAGATGGTGATCCGCGGGGAGCTCCTGGAGCGTCTGAAGGCAGGCGCGCAGCAGGACTATTCCGACCTCACGGACGGTGCTCCGCCGCTCTACCATATGCATGGCCCCGCCGAATGCGGCAAATACCATCTCATCCGCTGCTATGAATGCGAGCATCATGATCAGCTGATCGTGCTGAATTATGAACCGGTGGCCGAGATGGATGCTCCCTCTGTCCGCCGGATCCTCTGGTATTTCTACCGGGAATGCCGACTCTACGAAGCACCGATCTGCATCCGAAAGGTACCGGATCAGCTTCTGCAGAAAAAAAAGGATCTGGAGCTCTTCCTGGATACGGTCATCCGCCCGTATCTCGGTCAGCCCTGGCGGATCTACCTGTGCACCACCGATTCCGCTTCCCTGGTTCCGCTGCTGCGCAGCGCCGTCCGGGACTATCCGATCGGTGAGCCGGACCGCGAGGAACGCTTCCTGCTCTGGCAGGCCATGCTGCGCGGGTACGGTCTCGAAACCTCTCTGGATCTCGACGCGATCAGCTCCAAATACCGCCTCTCCCCGGACCAGATCCGCAAGGCCGCGATGTATCTGGCCATGGAGCAGGAAGAGGGCCGGGAGCTGACGGAGCAGCTTCTGACCGAGGTCTGCGACCGCATCATCCCGCCTCCGGAAGGCGGCTCCATCAAGCGGATCCGGACCACCTATACGCTGGACGACCTGAAACTGGCCGAGTCCCAGAAGGACATCCTCCGGCATGTGGTCGCGCAGATGACGCAGCGCCACAAGGTCTTCGATACCTGGGGCACCAAATCCCGCTACGCGTACGGCACCGGCGTCTCCGTCCTCTTCTCCGGTCCTCCCGGCACGGGCAAGACGATGGCCTCCCAGGTTCTCTCACAGATGCTCGGTCTCCCGCTCTACCGGATCGACCTCTCGCAGGTGACGGACAAATACATCGGCGAGTCGGAGAAGAAGCTCGAGGAAGTCTTCCGTGTGGCGGAAAAGGGCAATATGATCCTCTTCTTCGATGAGGCGGACGCCGTCTTCGGCAAGCGAAGCGAGGTCACCGAGGCCAAGGACCGCTACGCGAACACGGAGGTTTCCTACATCCTGCAGCGGATCGAGGAATACGACGGCGTGTCAATCCTGGCCACCAACAACAAGAAAAACATGGACAATGCCTTCATGCGCCGCATCCGTTTCGTGGTCGACTTCACCATGCCGGATGCCCGGACGCGCAAGGAGCTCTGGATGAGCTGCTTTGCGAAGGATGTCCCCGTGAAAAATATTGACTTTGACCATCTGGCGGAAAGCTATGAGCTGTCCGGCAGCAATATCAAGAACATCGCACTGAACGCGATCTTCCTCGCGGCTGAGGAGGGTTCGCCCGTGACCATGAACCATATTCAGCAGAGTCTGCAGCTCGAACGAACAAAAGTCTGGATCCAGGGATAGCTCCCTGAAGAAAGGAGAATACCATGCCCTCTTTTTCACGTTTCATGGAAATGGCCGATGACAAGTTGCATGATGCGAAAAGAAGTATCTTTGGAAGCAGCAAGGCAAAGCAGATGCAGGATACCTACGACACATCGGATTTTGGCGCGACAGATGTGGAGCCGGGTGACTTTGCGCAGGGCGAGGGTGCGCTGATCGCGGCAGACCGCGGACTGCTCCGTCCCGAGATGATCACACAGTCCCCCGGCTTTGAGCGGATTGCCCACAACCGGGATGTTCAGAGCATTCTGGGAAAACTCTACGCCTTCCGCCAGACCATGGCTTCCAAAACCCTGCCGAGAGCCACCGCTGATACGCAGGCATTCAAGGCGGAGCTCGCACAGGCGGTCGGCGGTACGGTCATGAGTCTTCAGACCCTTCAGGAAGACCTGGCGCAGGGCGCCGAGACCTTAAATTCGAAGACCGGCCGTTACCGCACCGTGGCGGCCATCTGTGCCTCCGGCGCCGTACGCACCAAGGAGCAGATCAATCTGTGCAACCGCATCCTGGAACGGGGACTGCTCTATGCGGAGAAAGGATATCCCGGATCCATCGATCCCACCAGTCCGATCAAATTCCCCGAAGGCGCCTCCATGGAAGCGGCCCTTCTGGATCCTTCCTTCGCCTATATGGCTACCTACGGTGAGGAGGATTTTCAGGGCGTGGTCGGATCGGGCGGAATCAATTCCGTCAAGAAGGTCACAGAGGGCGGACAGACGAGAGTCTTCAAGGAAGGTGGGGTTCATCTCACCGGCGAAACAGCTGTACAACAGGAAAGCATTACAAACGTTGTCGAGCGTATGGAAGTCTCACCTATGGTGGGTCAAGAGGGTGGGTACGAGAGAGCCAGCAAACGTGAGATCAATTCCTCCTACCGGGACGCGGCCGTATCTGTAGTGGACCGTCTCTTCGGTCTCAAGGCCGCCGTCGGCACCTCTCTGGCCCGGACGAGCGAGCATGGCGGACGGCAGGCTTCCGTCATGGATCTGGCAGAGGGCAGGACCGCGAATGGAATATTGGGCTATTTCGGAGCCGAGGAGGAGAGATTCTTGCGGGCACAACAAGAGATCGACAAGCTGCTCCTCGGCATCACTTTAGCGGGCAAGAACGAGGAAGAACAGGCGATGCTCCTTCAAAACCCTGATGTGGGGAACTTACAAACAAGTGCCAGCCAGAAACTGACGAATCTAAACAGTGACAGGATGATGCAATCGGCCATGAATATGGCCGTTCTCGATATCATCGTCGGACATGTGGATCGTCACAATGGTAACTTCATGGTAAGCGAAGCGGGTGATCTGACCGGTATCGATAATGATACCGCCTTCTCTCTTCGCGAAAGCTTCGGCGTACTGGGCGATACGTTGGATGAAAGAAAAACCTCCTGGGAAGAACGCCAACCCATTGTCAAAAAAGCAATAAGAGGGTTTCGCACCGCAGAAGGTGTGGATTTGCAGAATGATACTTCGGCACTCCAGGCATTTGATACCAATCTCCCCGTGATCACATCGGAGCTTCGCACGAAGATCCTGTCGGTCGCTCCGGACACCCTGGCCTCTGCCCTGCGCGGTCTGGTGGGCGAGCCGCAGATTCAGGCAGCCGTCGGTCGTCTGAAGGCCCTGCAGGATTATGTTTCAAAGATGCCTCCGGAAAAGGTAAAGAAACCGGACGAAGGCTTCACGGAAGCGGAGCGGGAAGCTTTTGTATACAATCATGAAGGAAGTAGAATGGTCGGCAATTATCTTGCGCAGATGCATATAGTTGCATCACAAAGTTTAAAGAGTACAGATCCAGGATCACTGTCTAAGGTATTCGGGCACCTTCTGCAGCAACCGTATCTGAGGGATTATGTGGAGGAACACAGCACAGTACTGGCTCCTATCTCGCAGCCCTATTCTATGGCAAAATACATGAGGGGGGACATCTACAAGCTGTTTGAGGAGGATCCGAACTTCGATATCAAGCAGGCTTATGAATCCGGAGAATTCATGTATTATGTCCGGCACCTTCTGGAAAAATATGTATCTGAGCATGACCAGGGCATCGAGTGACATTATTTACACCCCGGGATAGACAGGAGAAAGGACCATGGCATCATTTAATTTACTCGAACGGGCCAGTGACCTGTTTCATGACGCAAAACGCACGCTGTTTGGGGATGACAAGGCCGAGGAAATCCGGCAGACCTACCGTACGGATGGCTTAACCAACGAGGATGTAAATCCGGCGGATTTTGCCTCCGGTAAGGGCGCTTTGATCCGTGCGGACCGTGGAATGATCGGTTCGGAGCTGATCACGGAGACGCCCGGCTTTGAGAAAATCGCACACAACAAGGATGTCGAGTATCTTCTGGGCGATCTGTACAGCTTCCGCATGCTCCTTAAGTCGAAGAAGCTCCCCTCCGCCACTGCAGATCCCACCGGCTTCAAGGCAGAGCTCGCCGCCAATGTCGGCGATACCGTCGAAACCCTGATGAGTCTCCAGGAGAAGCTGATACGAGGTGCGGAGCTCTTCAATAACAAATCCCGCAGGTACCGCCATGTCGCTGCAGCCTGTGCTTCCGGCGCCACCCGCCTGAAAGGGCAGATCGATCTGTGCAACCGCGTTCTGGAGATGGGCCTGCGCTATGCGGAGAATAATTTTCAGGGCGGCAATTTCCCCGAGGGCAAATCCCTGGAGGCCGTCCTGCTCGATCCCTCCTTCGCCTACCTGAATACGTACGGAGCGGATGATTTTGCCGGCGTCGTCGGATCCGGCGGAATCAATACGGTCAAGAAGGTAACGGAGGACGGACAGGCGCGCGTCTTCAAGGAAGGCTCCGTGCGCCTCACGGGAGAAACCGAGTCGCAGCAAACCGCCATATTCAGTGTGGTCGAACGCATGACTGGGGAAAAAATGGGTACGAATGCGGAAGAAGGTTATCAGAATGCATCCCAACAGGAGATCAATTCCTCCTACCGGGATGCTGCCGTGTCCGTGGTCGACCGGCTCTTCGGTCTGAAAGCGGCCGTCGGAACCTCCTTGGCCCGAAGCAGCACAGGTCATCAGGCTTCCGTCATGGATATGGCAAAAGGGAAAACCGCATCCGGCACATACTCTTACTTCGGTAAGGAGGAGGAAGCGATCGCCCGCATGCAGAAGGAAGTGAGCACCCTGGTATCCGGAGTCCGGCTGGAGGGCATGGATGAAGCCCAGAAGCAGCAGGCCATTGCCTCCGATGCGTCACTGGGTGAGATTGTGTCCGCTTCCCAAAAGGAAATGATCAATCTGGACGACGATACCCTGATGTCGTCTGCCATGAACATGGCCGCTCTCGATATCATCGTCGGACACGTGGACCGCCATGTCGGAAATTACATGGTATCGCAGGAGCATGGCTTCATCGGCATCGATAATGATACCTCCTTCTCCATGCGGGAGGCGGCCGGAATCTTTGGTGAGCGGGTCGAGGGCGCCGGTGGCGATCACTTTAATGAATTCAATCAAAAAGTCCATACCAAATTTATCGCAAACCACACTGAAATGCAAAATTCCAAAGCGGCAATGCAGACTTTTGATACAAATTTCCCAGTGGTTCCGGCGGCCTTGCGGGACAAGATCCTGTCCGTCCGGCCGGACACACTCGCCTCTTCTCTGCGCGGTCTCGTCGGAGCGCCGCAGATCGAAGCTGCCGTCGGTCGTCTGAAGGCACTTCAGGACTATATGTCCTCCCTTCCGCCGGAGAAGATCATCGGAGGCGGATTTACGGAGCAGCAGCGCTCCGACTATGTCCGGGATGAAACCTTTAATCTCTACGGTAATTATCTGGCGGAAGCCCATAACGTCTCAAAGGGCGATGTCGGAAGCGTCGCAAAATCCGCCTCCATGCGCGGACTGGCCGGCCTGCTGAAAGCTACTCCGAAGGTAAGCGCCTTTTTCGAAGAAAATCAGGAGGTTCTGAAGGAAACAGCAGACACCCTTTCGCTGTCGCGCATGATCACGGAAGCCATCTACAATCGTTATCTGGAGGATTCAAATTACAGCATCGAAAAAGACTACAAGGATGAGGGACCGAACGGCCTGCAGGCGCTCCTGATCCGGATGCTCAAGGCCTATATCGAACGGGTCGAAGCCTCGAAATCCGCGGCGAAGACGACTACGGCCGTCTGATCCTCCGACTACATTCTCGTGATTTCTCACTCTCCGGGATCAGATGCATAGCTGCTTTCCATCGTGTCCCCGAAAAATAGAGAACCGGGCAGATCTATCCTGCCCGGTCCTGTTTTTTTGGTTTAATTCACATAGAAGCTCATCATCGTGATATCGTCCTGCTGCTCGGCCTTGCCGCGGAAGTGCTCCAGATCGCGCTGCACCAGCTCGATGGTCTCCTGCGGATCGCATTCCGTATCGCTGTTCAGACAACGCAGGATACGAAGTGTGCCATATTCCTCACTCCGGGCTCCCACCGTCTCCGGGATGCCGTCCGTGTACAGGAACAGGCGGTCGCCGCGCTCCAGCGCAAGCTCACAGTCCGTATAATTCATATGCTCTTCCTTGCCCGCTTCCGGTTCCGTAATATCCCGCAGCAGTTCATACTTTCCGGTGGACGCACGGTACAGGGCCGGCTGCTGCTGCCCCGCATTGACGTACATGAGCCGTCTTGTGGAGAGCTCATAGATTCCGAACCAGACCGCCACGATCATGCTGATGTTGCTGCTGGAATTGAGCTGCCCGCTGACCGCCTCAAGCACCTGCGCGGGAGAGATACCCGCCAGAGCCTCGTTCTTGATCAGCGTGCGCGAGATCACCATGAAGAGTGCCGCAGGGATGCCCTTGCCTTCCACATCCGCGGTCACGAGACCGATATGGTTCCGGTCGATCCGGAAGAAGTCGTAGAAATCACCGCCGACCTCCTTGATCGGTTTCATGGCAGCGAAGAGATCGATCTGCTCGAGATCCGGGAAGGCCGGGAAAATGCAGGGCAGCATGTCGCCCTGAATCTGCGTCGCAACACTCAGCTCCGCACCGATCCGCTCCTGCTCCGCACTGGCCCGCTTGACCTCCTCGGTGTAATTGCGCACCTTATCCATCAGCTCGTCAAAGGACACCGCGATCTCGCGGATCTCATCGTTTCGCTTGAATCTGGAGGTGTCGAGATCCATCGCGCCCTCGCGGTAGGATTCCACGCCCTTCTTGAGGATGGCAAGCGGCTTGCCGACGATGAAATTCAGGAACCAGAGGATGATCAGCACCGTCACCAGGATCGAGACGACCAGGGTCATGGTGACGCCTCCAACGATCTGGTTGATCTTGGCGGCCAGCCAGTCCACAGTCACATCGGCCTCAACCATGGCATGCGCCTTGCCGTCCTTATCCAGGATCGGCGCCCAGGCATACAGGTATGCGCCGAATTCATCGTTTTCACCGAGCATCACATCCTCGGAGCTGCGGGAAGCCTTGAAATCCGGAAGCATCTCATTGTACTCGGTATCCGTATATTCGAAGGTATCCCCGTATGCGGAAATATTGGCCGGATCATCGTCCGAAGCGATGGCATCGATGACATACATGAACTGCGTCTCGTCGGGAACAAAGATGTAAATATAGTTCAGATCATTGTTGCTTTCCTTCGTATCGTTCATGAACTTGCGGATCCGGGCGGCATTTTCATCCTCCTCGCCGGTCTCGGCATAATGCTGCAGCTGTTCCCAGCTTACGGTCCTTGAGATCAGATCCACGGTGTCCATGGCGCGATCCGCCTCAAAACTCAGATAGTTGTCGCTGAGTGCATTGGTGGTGATATGGATGATCACGCCGGCCATCAGCACCATGAGGACCAGCAGGATCAGACTCAGTCTGGTCTTGATCGTCATCCGGATTCTCTTGTGGCTCGTTTCCTGACTCATGTTCGTTTTCCTTTATCCTTTTTTCATTCACGATCAGTCTTCGCGGACACGGATCAGCTGCACCAGCGCTCCGCAGGTACAGTTTTCTCCGCAGAGCGGACAGGTCATGCCGTATTTGGCCAGATCCTTGTAGAACATGGGAACCCTGCGCTCAAACACCACGGTGCCCATCTTGTCGATGGAGCGGCAGGCGGGCGCGTCCCCGTCCGGGTAGATCCAGGCTTCCAGCAGGATGTATTCCACGCTGTTCGCCACCAGCTTTTTGCGGATATACTCCGTCATGTAGTAGGGAATCCCCTGTCCGCGGTACTCCGGCACCACCACCAGGGAATCCGCCGTATAGACATCATCGATCCCGACATCGTCCAGCATCTCCCGCTCCAGCTCCGGGTGCGGGTAGGAGAAATGCACGCCATCCTGCGCCGCGTAGAAGCCTACCATTTTGTCTCCGTCGTAGGCGCAGATCCCGATGAAATCGCGCTCCGTGAAGGCACTGCGGACATGCTTCACGATCTCCTCTCCGTCGTTGAGATACTTGCAATACAGCCGGATCACGGAATCCAGATCCTCCGCTTCGATATCCTTATAAGTAATCACGATGCTGCCTCCTCCACTTTCTTCTCATCCTTTCTGCGGATGCTGAGCATCCAGAACACGACCACAAACAGGCCCATGATCAACATGAAATTAAAGATTCCCTCGCGGTATCCGAAGGACAGGAACAGACCGTAGACAATGGGGCCCAGCGTCTGACCGACGCTCTCCATGACGGAATAGATTCCCATCGCCTTGCCGCTCCCGTACTGCTTGCCCTCCTCGAGGCCGTCGAAGTAAGTATACTGCACGGTGTAGGCAAAGGAAATAATAAAGGACAAAATCACCACGCCCAGAATAACCACCGGCAGCGTCGGCCAGATGACAAAGAGCAGCATGTTCAGCACCATCAGGATGCTGGCCGCCGTGACAGCCAGACGCGATCCGAAGGTGCGCACGATCCAGGAGGACAGCTTCGGTCCGATGTACAGAACCACCACACCACAGATCAGATAGAGCTGACCGATCTCGACTTCCGTGACGCCATGCTCGGTGGCAAAGAGCGGGAAGAGATATTCTCTGTAGGACAGAGCCATCATGAAGGGCACCAGCAGGAACACGAAAAAGCCCAGGATCCTGCGGCTGAAAAGGAACCGGAACATGGACATTTTGCCTGTCCCCTCCTCTTCCTTCTGCACGACCTTCGGCTCTTCCTTGTGTCTCGGAACCGTGCTGACCGTCAGAAGCAGTCCCAGCGCAAGGATGATGCTTCCCACCAGATAGATCAGGTGATAGTCTCCGTGTGCAAGGATGATGGACGAGAGACCGGCGCCGATGGTGATACCGCTCAGAGTACCGGCGGACACGCTCGCAAAGGCATTCTCCGAATGCTCCTCCGAGCCTCCGAGAGATGCGGCCGTGTTACATCCGACATAGATGATTCCCATACCGGCACCGACCATCACCTTACCGACAAGCAGGCCCATATAGGAGCCGGACAGAAGGCAGGTCAAAAATCCTGCCAGCTGGATGGCGAAGCCCACAAAGATACTGCTGCGCACTCCTCCGCGCTCCGTGATCTTACCTCCGAAGAAGGAGAAAACAGCCATCGAGAGAAGCTGTGCCGACATAGGCAAAGCCACTGCCGCGCCGTGATTGATCGGAAGATTGCCCTGATAGAGCTGGGTACACAAAAGGACGATGAATGCGTCCTGCATGCTGTCCGACACATAGGAGAAAAAGACCAGCGTGCGGATCGGGATCTTCTGGGTAAAGTCGATCGCCTCCTCCACCACGCGGTCCCCGCGAACCGTGCGCAGCAGACCGCCGTTCTCGGATGCTTCGACGCGGTTCTCCACAAATCCGAAGAGGAAGAGCATCTCGAGCACCAGCATGGTGATGACGATGACACAGATGCCCGCGTTGATCACCAGGTTCCGGGTCATGTTGTCGATGTACTCGGTGATGATATCCAGGCTCTTGCCGACCTCGAGGATGGCGATGATCTCCCCGGAACTGTTCCGAATCGGCTCGAGGATAAAGCTCCAGGAACCGTAGGAGCTCAGCTCCGTCGATATCCTGACTTCGCCGTCGACAAAGGTCTGGGTATACTCGTTGTCGCCGTAATCAAAGATCGGGGCATTGCAGAACTGCGTATCCTCGTAGTCCATGATGTAGTTCATATTCACACCGTCGCCGGTGTAGATGACATAGTAATAATAGAATTCGCTGTCGTAGCTCTTGCGGATCTCCTCATCCAGCGGATCCTTCACGGCATGGAAGGCCTCCGATCCGTAGTCCTTCACGCTCGTCAGCTGTTCGAGGGCCTCGGTATCCACCACATCCCGCAGCGTATCCGCGAAAAGCAGGATCTCCTGCTCGATATCGGAGATCTCCTGATCCTTCACCTGCGTCAGAAGGGAATTACCAATGAACACGGCAATGATGGCGGAGACGATGACCACCAGCGTAACGCGCAGCACGCGCTCCTGCTTGATCGCCACGTAGAGCAGCCACTCCAGGACCGCAAGCAGCAAAAAGAGCAGGATCAGGGCGCAGACGATGAGCGCGACGCGAAGCGCCATCACCTTCCCGAAATAGGACAGCGGAAGCGAATCGACATAGCTGTAATCCCCGGTCGCAAGGTCCGCATCATAATATCCCGCAAAATCCGTCACCAGCACACGGCTGCCGGACTTGGACATATTGTAGAGAAGGACATCGTCGGTAAAGACCTCCGTCCAGTCCGCCGCGTCAGCAGACGGGATGCACTGAATCGACTTGGTCATCAGATCCGTAAAATAGATCTCTCCGTCCGAAGCGACGATGCTCCAGGGAGCGATCAGTCCCTCGACCTCCAGCTCCTTCACGGTGCCGTCCAATACATCCACACAGAAAAGCTGCCCGCTTCTCGTGCCGGCGATCAGGTGTCCGCTGGTGGGATCGTAGGAGGCGTCACTGATGGTATTGCCGATGTCGTAGGTATCGTTCGAGAGGACCGTTCCGTCCTCTTCGCTTAACACGATCCGGCTGACCGTCTGACCGGAGCGCATGACCATGGTCAGCTTCCCGCTCTGGTCCTTCAGCTCCAGGATATTGCCGTACTGCATGGGGATCAGCGACGGGTCCGCATCCTCGTAGCTCAGCTCCCAAAGGACCTCGGAATGGTTCATATCCGTGATGCGCAGGATCCGCTCACGGTCGATGAGATTGCCGTGGGAACCGTAGATGAAATCGGCCACATAGAGGCTTCCGTCCGCACCTTCCGTCACACAGGCCGCATAGTCAAAAAGCCGCCCGTCTCCGGAATAGGTCTCCAGGACCTCCCCGTCCTCCGAAACCTTGAGGATCGTTTTCTTGGAATTGTCCACCACCAGCGCATGTCCGTAACGTCCGAAGGACACCTCACTCGCGGAAGCAACTTCATAGGTGCCGGAGGTGCCGATCCGGTCACGGTAGACCCAGGAGAGCGCGGCCAGACCGATCAGCATTGCCAGAAAGAGGAGCAGAAGGATCAGGGTGCCCCACTTTCCGATTTTGTCATAAATCCTTCTCAGTACTTTTCGTGCCATGCAAAACAAAACTCCTTTACTTTTTTTCTGACGCTTCCGTCAGACCAAGAATCCGGACCGGAACGCTTTTGCCTTAAGCGAGTCCGACCTGATCCGCGTAGGGTTCAAAGTCCGCTTTGGTGAAGACCTTGCCGACCTTGACAAACTCATATTTTACGGCATTGAGGTAGTGCTTCATGTGCACCTGCCCGCCTGCTTCGGGATCCGCTGCCGCAAGGAATGCGGCATTCAGGATACAGTTCTTGATATTACCGCCGACCAGCTCATATTTTTCGGCGAGATACCGGATGTCCACATCGTCCGCCAGCGGCGTGTCCTTCGGGATCGTGGTCTTCCAGAGGATCTCGCGCGTCGTGACATCGGGGAACTGGAATTCCACGATGTATTTCATTCTACGGAAGAATGCGGGGTCGATGTTGTGCTTGTAGTTGGTCGCCAGCACGGAGACACCGTCGTAGGCCTCGACCTCCTGCAGCAGCAGGGCGGTCTTGTTGTTGTTGGAGGACTGATTGGAGCCTCCGTCGTCGGAACGCTTTGCGAAGAGGGTATCGCACTCATCGAAGAAGAGGACGACATTACATTTCTTCGCCTCGCGGAAGATCATGGAGATGGATTTCTCGGTCTCACCGACGTACTTGTCGATGACCTTCGAGAGGTCGACGCGGTAGAGCTCGAGGTTGAGCTCGTGGGCGATGACCTGCGCGCACATGGATTTACCGGTACCGGGCGCACCGAAGAGCAGGACCGAAAGTCCGCGCCCGTAGGGGTATTTCTTGGTATAGTGCCAGTTCTCGTAGACCTGCTTGCGGAAGTTCATCTGGTCGATGGCGTGCAGCAGCGTCTCCTTCTGGCTCGGGTTCATGACGATATCCTCGAAGCCGAAATTGGCCTTGACCTTGGTCGCCTTCTGGGTCAGCTCCGAGCTCATCTGCGCGTAGCACCCCTGGAACAGCGTGTTCCTGGAGATCAGGATCTCCTTGTTCATGGCGGCCAGACTCTTCGCGTGCTTGAGCGCATCGTGGATCTTGCCCGGCGTAAAGAGGAACTTCGTGGACATCTCCAGGAGATCGATCTCCTTGTCCAGCGCAAAATCCTTCGAGAAATATTCCCAGCAGACCTGACGCTCGCCGGTATTGGGCGTCGGAAGCTCGAGCTCTGTGAAGTCCTCGTTCGTGATGTCCTTCAGGGAGATCCGCTCCTTGCTCATCGCAAAGGCCAGGATCCCCTTGTCGATCAGCTTGGAAAAGGCCAGGTCCATGTAGCCCTGGAACTTCTCCTTCTCCTCCTCGTGGAAGGCCAGCTCGGTCAGACAGCAGCAGGAATCCGTGAGGATGCACTCGCGCACCACCGCCCAGAGGGCGCGGTCCACGAACTGAAAATCGTAGTTGAACAGCTTCTTGCAGTTGATGGCGATCGCGCGCAGCCCGTTCTTTTCACAGAATTTCTTGACGAAGAACTTGCGTCCCGAACCGTCGTCTCCGAAATAGTAGAAGATCCGGACGCCGTCCCCGTAGGAAATCTCCATCGCCTCGAGAATGCTCTCGTTGGCCATGATGGGATCGAGCTCCTCCCGGTCATCGGTCAGCATGCCGAAGAAGCGGATGTAATTCTCATCGAGCCGCATCGGATTGCGGCCGAACAGAAAGTCGATGATGCGCTTGTCGGGGGATACGACGGTCGAGAACGGCATATTCCCGCGGACCTCCAGCGAGAGGATCGGCATCAGCTGCTCGAGGCAGGCCGACATATCGCCGTACGCGCCGGTGATGGAGAAGGAATCCCCGTAATAGACCTTGGCGGCGGATTCGATCGTCGGAGAGGACAGGTTCCCGTTCTCGTTGATGATCTGGAACACGCCCGCATAATCGGTCTGTGTGGAGGACAGGATCGCCCCCGCGAAGCAGAACACCGTAAAATTCTCAAAGCCGAGCTTTTTGCAGAGCGAGTAGAAGGGCAGCGCTATGCCGGCCTCCAGCGTGGCCTCCGCGCGTCCCTGGATGTAGATGATCTTCTGCTCCGGGGACATCTCCGCATCGCTTCCGGAGGCGTCTTTGCTCCCGCCGCTTCCGCTTTCCCCTGCCTGCTCCGAATCCCCCGCAAAATTGCTGATCAGCGCCAGCAGGGATTCATCGAGTCCGGTATCCTCCTCGCTCGCCTCCGTCTTGCCCGCCGGGGAATCCTTCGCGCTGCGAAACTCCTCCAGACGATTCCGGCACAGATCGCTGGCGACTTCCAGATCCGGGTACAGCACATTCTTGTACCCGCCCTGCCCGGAGGCGAAGATCACCTTCATCCGGGTGAGATACCGGTCCAGTCCCTGATTGACACAGTCAAACAGGTATTCCATATATTCTTCGTAGCTGTGAAACGGCTGAGCCTTCTGTGCTTCGTCGTATCTGCTCATCCTTATGCCTCCTAATCCCGGGTACGAAAGACTGCGGTGCGGTCAAACACACTCGGCGCCGTGTTGAGAGAAGTCGTGTCCTTTACCGCAAAAACACCTTCCTCCTCATTCAGAAAGGGCATTTTCTTTCGCTCCATGTAGGAGAGGGTATCTTCCTCATCCTCCGGATCCGTCCGGCCCCTTTTTTTCTTTTTATCCATATCCCTCTGAAGGCGGACATCCAATTGCACTTTACTGCCTCCCTACATTTTCATTTCATTTTTTCTGTGCTATATTTAAACAAGCAGATCCTCCTGCCCGTAACGCATCGGCGAAGGTTGATCCGGATCTGCACGGAGGGTGCGATGAAAAGGATACAAACACTGTTTATTATACTATCCTGCGTCTTTTTTGTCTTGACGATTTACGGACTGACTCATTTCAGTCTGTATCTGATCCTGCTTCTCCTGATCCTGCATTCCATCTGCCTGATGCTGGTGGCCTACACGGCCGCCGGAAGTGCGGCGGATGAGCAGGAAGTGGAAAAGCTCAAAAAGGAGCTGGCCGATCAGGCCCTGTCCCACGAGAACGAGGTCGAAAAGCTGACCCAGTCCCTGAAGACCCATGAGCAGGAGCTCATGCGGATCGCCGGGCTCAAGGAGCAGGCAGAGCAGCGTCTGAAGGATTCCGAGGAATCCCTCGAGGGAATGACGCAGGAGCTCGAAGAGGCCAGACACAGGATCGAAGCGGACCGGAGCCTGGAGGAACAGGAGCGCCTGAACTCTCTCCTTCCGCCCGCAGGCGATGCGGACGATGCGACCATCAATATCATCGCCGTCGCGCAGGCGGCCGTGGACGAGCTGCAGTCCAGCGCCCGCAAGGCCAATCTTACGGTGCGCATCTCCTCCGCACTCAAGGAGCTGCTGGTGAAGGCCAATCCGGAGCGCATCCGGATCCTCTTTAAGAACATCATCGACAATTCCGTCAAGTACATGAATCAGGCCGGATCCCTCATCATCACGATCTCCACGATCGAGAATGATATCTTCATCGTCCTGAAGGATACCGGCAACGGCCTCCCGCAGGAGGAGACCCGGCACATCTTCGAGCTGAACTTCCAGGGGTCCAACCGCATCAGCGGCAACGGACTCGGCCTCGCCCAGGCGAGAGCCATCGTGGAATACTACGGCGGCACCATCTATGCCAAGAGTGATTCCGGCAAGGGAATGGCCATCTACATTCAGCTGCCGGCCACCTGATCAGCCTGCGTTCCCGTACATAAACATACCGGAGGGCTTCCCATGAAAAACACCATCAAAATACTCATCTGCGGAATGATCGTCTTCTATCTGATCGCAGGCGGAATCGCCTTACTGCTTTCCCGCCGTGAGGCAAAATCCAATCAGGTCGACGCGCAGCTTTTTGCTCTGCAAAATGACACCATCATCGGAAATGCTTCCGAGGATGCACCGCTTCCCACGACCGCAGATTCAGAGGAAGATGCGGATGTGGCGGATGTGGCCGATGCCGGATCGGAAGGTTCCTCCGAAGCGGATGCGGTGGTCGTGGAAGTTCATTACTACGCCTTCTCCCTGAAGGGCGTCTCCACGCACCTGAACGTCCGCGAAGAGCCCGCGCTCATCTCCGCTTCCATCGCAAAGTTAAAGCCCGGCGCAACCGGCTATGTGCTGAGTCAGGAGGATTCCTGGTCCAAGATCCTTACCTCCGATGGCATCATCGGTTACTGCTACAATGATTATCTCGCGCTTACGGAGATTCCTGTGGAGGATTTTCCGGCGGAATATCGCTGATCCTTCCGTCCTCGATCCGGCATTCCCGGAAGCGGCTCCCGGAAGCGGCGTCATGATCGTGGCTCGCCACGATGACCGTGGTTCCCTGACGGTGAATGAGATCGAAGAGCTTCATGATCTCCGCGGAGCTCTCCGGATCCAGATTGCCCGTCGGCTCGTCCGCCAGCAGGAGCTTCGGGTTGTTCATGATCGCACGCGCGAGACAGACCTTCTGCTTTTCCCCGCCGGAGAGCTGATCCGGCATCCGTTTGAACAGATCCCTTATCCCCAACAGAGACAGTACGCTGATGATTTTGCGTTCTGTCTCTTTTTTTCCGAGGGAATATACATGCCGCACCAGTTCCAGATTCTCATAGACATTCCGGTTCTCCAGCAGCCGGAAGTCCTGAAAGACCACACCGATGCTCTGCCGGTAGAGTGGTACCTTCCCGTCCGGTAGCTCTCCCAGATCCTTCCCGTTCACGAGGACGCTCCCGCGGCTTGCTTTCAGTTCTCTGGTCAGCAGGCGGATCAGGGTCGTCTTGCCCACGCCGCTCTCCCCGGTCAGGAGGACCCATTCCCCGTCCGCCACCTTCAGATCGGCGCCGCGCAGCACCTCCGTCCCCGGTTCATATCCTGCCCATACATCTCTCAGTTCTATCATCCGTCTACTGCAGCACGATCAGACGATCCAGCTGCGACTCCTCATCCAGAATCATATCCCGCTCCACCGGCAGCGCGGCATTCATATCCAGATAGCTGTTGCTGTCCATGGATGCGCTCTTCTCCAGCTCGATCAGACGCAAAGCGGAACGGATCGGCTTGAACTGATTCAGGATAAAGATCAGCTGTGAGCGCTGCGTCTCGGTCAGATGCTGCGGGATCAGGATGGTGACATCAAAGATACCGCCCTCGTCCATATTCGGAGGCAGCTCGCCGCGGTCCCTGCGGATCATTTCGATCATCGCATTGTGCTCGAGCAGGATCACTTCCTTGTCCAGCATGATGCGGAAAATCTGACGGATCACCTCCGCCGTCCCCTTGAAGCGGTTCAGGAGGTACGCATTCGCCACGAGATTGCGCATCACCTTCTCCTCGAGGAAGCCGCCGTTCAGGTCCAGCCCCATCCAGGAGGCATACACCGGAAGGAGCTCCGGCGGGCAGGTCTGCACGTCAAGGAGCTTTGGCAGGCGGTCGATCTCGTCCTGAAAATCCTGATACAGACTGGAAAAAACCGACATGTAGCGGTGGAAAAAGCTGTTCCGTTCCTGATAGATCTCGGGGAAGGTCGCCATGAAATTGTCTCCCTGTGCGGAGACCCACAGTCCTTCGAGCGTGGCATCTCCAGCCCCCAGCAGATCGATGGCCAGGAAGAGATACCGGCCGCGCAGGGTGTAGAGCAGGATGTCCCGTTGTCCCACGATCCGCAGTCCGCCGCCCTCACGGAAATAGTCCAGCTTGAGCTCCGAGGGTGCGTTCGGATTGGCCAGGACCTGCGCCAGGGTGCTGTAATCCCCGTCGTAATAGACCTCCGTATCGTCCGCCGCGATGGCATAGACGTAGCAGATCATCTCCTCGGGCATCTCCGCGCGGAAGCGGAATCTTCCCCAGTTGCTGTCCTCCGCGCCCGAATCGATGGGCGGCAGGAATACATAATGATGTCCTTCGCCTCCGTCCGATACCAGGCGTTCCTCCTGCAGCGTCATATGGTCCAGAAATGCTTTTCTCAGGCGGTTCTTTTTGATACTGTAATTATTTTCCGGCATATCCTCAGCCCCTGATCCTATACTTGATCATTCGTTACCAGTTCCAGTGAGATCCTTCCCACATGGAGCAACACATTTTCCTTCGGGAAAATATCCGCTTCGCGCATGGTGGCCAGGCTGGTCTTCTGCGGGCGGAGCGAAAGCTCGTACACATAGTCCACGCACTCAAGGGATTCTATGGCGCGGAAGATATCCTCGAAGCGGAGCACCTCACCGAAGTTGCGATCCGAGTGAAGGTAATCCACCTGTGCGCGGAGCAGCCGCTCGATCTGTTCGCGGCTGTCGTTGTAATATACCTTGACGTAGACGGTCGCCTTGATATCCACGGCCGCGTATTCGGGCGGGATCAGTTCAAAGCGCGTCGTCAGCATGCGTCTGGCTTCCAGGCGCTTGGAGATGACATCCCGGTAGATCGGAGAAAGCTTGGGATGTTCCTGGTCTGAGCCCGGCAGAAGGGTCACACGCACCAGGTTCTCGCCATTCACACGCCATGCTCTGGCCTTGCGGATGCACAGGCCGGGCGTCGTCTCCACCAGGTGCTCGTAATCCTGCTCCGTCACGGCCGTACAGACGCGGCCGATGTCCTGCAGGAAGCGCTTCTGCATCTGCTCGAGGGTCTCCCGGTAGACACCGCCGGTGCCGTCCGCACAGTTGCGGAAGACGATTCCGGGATAGTCCGGCGCCTTGAGGATGTTCCCGGCACGGATATTGCCCTCGTTGCCGCGGTTGACCGCCAGAGAGCCGATGTAGAGCTCGGCGCCGAGATAGTCGCCCGCTTCCTCGATGATGATCTTGCCGTCGCTTTCCAGCAGATGGTAGAAAAGCTGATCCTCACCGGCTTTTTCGGGACGGACGAAATCATAGAGATATTCGCCGTTCTCATCTACGCGCCTTGCGATCAGGGAGAAGGACTCCCCGACGATATGGTTCATGGGAAGGTCGAGGGTCTGATGGTCGTACCCGAGCACCGTTCCGACATGATAGTTCTGCATAATCGCACGGGAGTACATGACGATACGCACCGGATCCTTCTGGCGACCGGGCCGGTATCCGAATTCCTTCTCGTCGAATTCGACGGTGTAATGCCCCTCGTCCTCCTGCGTAACGGTGCAGTATCTGCCCTCCTGTCCCTCTTTGTTGACGATGAGGTAACGACGATAGGAGGAGCCTTTTTCTTCCTTGCCGAAGACGAGGAAATAGGGTTCATCGGAGACATTGTTCACGATGCGGATGCGGTCGGTGCGGGTGCAGATCCTGCAGGCGGCCTGGGTATCCTTCTGCCAGGCTTCGAACAGGAAGCCGTCGACATTCACGATCCTGGGGCGCACATCGTAATCGGCGCGCTCGAGGACGGCACGGATGCAGTAGCCGCGGGTGGGCATATCCTCATAGATCGCCGGCTCCTCTTCAGGGACGCGCATGCGCAGCTCGCCGCCGATGATGAATCCGCCGGTAAAATCGCGCACCTTCATCTCCTTGAAGCCGTCCGCGGTATAGCACTCCCAGCGGATCCCGGAGAAAATATCGCTCGCCCGCGAGTCGAGGGGATTGCGGCGGAAGGTTTTTTCCATGGTGAACTGGAAGATGATCTCGCGATCCGCGCCGGGAAGCTGATCGCAGATAAAGTACAGCTCGCTCCCTGCGGTGGGATGATCGCCGAAGATGGCAGCGGGTACGCGGACCTCGGGATCCTTCAGGTAGCTGAAATCGGATACCTTGTCCTCGCGCTTCGCGTAGATCCCGAGGATGTGGAAGCTGCCGATCTCCTGGGGACGGTTGGTCTCAAAGCACATATCCCCGAGGAAAAGCTTCTGTCCGTCCGGGAGAACGGTCTTGCCGTTTAAGTTGTCCGCGCTGATCAGGACACGTGCGGATTTGGCCTTGCCCGGCACGATGCCCGCCAGACGGAGGAGTCCCACTTTGGCCTCATAGGAGATATTGAGGATGGATTCGGCCTGGACCGCCTCGAAGGCGGTCAGGTTCTCAAGGATGGTAATGCCGGGGTCCGACGGGTTGTAATTGGTCCATTCCTCGGAATACAGGGGGAGCTTCGACATGACATCGACGAAGCGTTCCTCAAATGTTTTGTTTTTCTCTTCCGCTATTCTAAGCACGGTACATCTCCTATTTTTGTTGCTTTGCTTATATGTGACGCCTGTGTCCACACATGGATACGCTTCCGGATTCGCTATCGCCGTTTCAAAATGCGAAGCATCTTTGAAACAGTCCTCTGCGCAGCGGTACTAGGCTCGCACAGTACGCGTAGTTGAATCTTTTGTTTGACGCCTGTGTCCACACATGGATATGCTTCAGGATACGCTATCGCCGGTGTCCTCGCGCAGCGGTACTAGGCTCGCACAGTACGCGAGCCAAGGACCGGCGCTGCGGACGTCCTTCAGCATATCCATGTGCGTACGCAGGCTGCCTTCTGACGAACCAAGCTTCGGACGCGGCATGCCCGATCCGAACCTCTGCCTCGCCGCCGGTGCTTAGCGAAGCAAGGCGTTTAGCCGAAGCTGAGCTTAGCATCCGCTGCGTGTCGAGGCATGAAGCGGGAGCGGGGTGAGGACGGGCATGCTGTGGTCGAAGCGTAACATCTTAACATCATACGTAGTCCACATGAATGGCGTGCTTCCCGCTGCGGACGACCATGAAGGGCGAGACTTCAAGGCTCTCGAGGTCGGTCTCGTGGTAGCCCGAGTAGTCGGTGTACGAAGCGACCAGCGTCAGCTTTTTGATGCTTGCGCTCCCCTTCAGGGTATTCAGGCGGAGCAAAATCTGGGAACGCTTGGGCATGACGCCGATGTCCCAGCCGCCGCGTCCGTTCTCGCCGATCGGATTGAGGAAGTCCACCATGGCCTCGCGGACCTTGCTCTGCACCTCGAAGGTCTCCTCGAGGTTGTTCGTCTCCATCCAGACACTGACGGAGAGGCTGACGAAGATGGGCTCCACGATGTGAATGTTGTCCGGCGAGATCATCAGCTCGCAGCGCTCCAGAATGTAATCCTTGAGATTCTGGGCGATCATGTGGAAGGAATAGGATCCGTCCAGAAAATCCTTCATGAGGATCACGAAGCTCATATCGGCCTCGGATCCTTTCCCGTCCGGCGTCTGTCCGAGAACGGCATTCACGCGGT
>JAFYEE010000131.1 GCA_017544405.1 Lachnospiraceae bacterium | reverse complement strand
TTTGAGCGCTATCTGACGAATACGAAGCATGTGGTGACGACGGACCGCATGATCGAGGGGCTGCTCCTTGCCATGATCGAAGAGGGACCTGCTGCCATCGATCATCCCGAAGATTACGATGTCCGCGCGAATATCATGTGGGCCGGCATGATGGCACACAACAATTCCTGCGGCGTCGGCCGTTCCCAGGACTGGAACAGCCACAACATCGAGCACGAGCTCTCCGCCCTGTATGACTGTGCGCACGGGGCCGGGCTGGCGGTTACTTTCCCCGCCTACATGGAATATGTCTACAAGCATGACATCGACCGCTTCGTGCAGCTCTCCGAGCGCGTCTGGGGCGTGGATCCCGCCTTCGGCGACAAGGATGCGATCGTCCTCGAGGGCATCCGCAGATACCGCGCGTACCTGAAGCGGATCGGCATGCCGACCACCCTTGCGGAAGTCGGCGGCAAGGAAGAGGATATCGAGAAGCTGGCGAATGTGGCATGCTGCGGCGACGGAAGACCCGGCAAGCTCTACGGCTTTGTGGAGCTGAGCGAGGAGGATGTCCGCAACATCTACCGGAAGATGCTGTAAATCCTGTATTTTCAAAGGGTACAAGAAAAGAGAGGGTAGAATATGAGAGCTTTATTTATCGGTGGAACCGGCACCATCAGCACTGCCATCGTGCAGCGTCTGTCCGGTATGGAGAACTGGGAAGTCTATGTCTTAAACCGCGGCAACCGCAGCGCTGTGCTGCCCGCGAATGTGAAGACCATCACCGCGGATATCTACGATGAAGCTTCCGTGCGCGCCGCGATCGGCGACATGACATTCGACACGGTCTGTGAATTCATCGGATTTGAAGTGCCTCGGGTGGAGAGCGACTATCGCCTCTTCGCCGGCAAGACAAACCAGTACATCTACATCAGCTCCGCTTCGGCTTACGCAAAGCCGGCGCGCAGCTATATCATCACCGAGGGTACGACCCTGGCGAATCCCCACTGGCTCTACTCCCGCAACAAGATCGCGTGCGAAGAGTTCCTGATGGAAAAGTATCGCAAGGAAGGCTTCCCCGTGACGATCGTCCGCCCGAGCCATACGTACGATGATCGGAATATCCCGATAGGCGTGCATGGCAAGTGTGGCAGCTATGCCGTGGTAAAGCGTATGCTCGAGGGCAAGCCCGTCATCATCCACGGCGACGGATCCTCGCTCTGGCATCTGACCTTCAACCGGGATTTTGCGATCGGATTTGTCGGACTGATGGGCAATCCGCACGCGATCGGGGAAGCATTCCAGATCACCGGCGACGAGGTCCTGACCTGGAACCAGATCTACGAGACGGTGGCCGAGGCCTTCGGCGTGAAGCTGAATCCCTATTATGTGCCCTCCGATTTCCTGGCGGCGGTAGCGGATGAAAAATATGGCTATGATTTCGGCGGCGGACTGCTCGGCGACAAGGCGGTCTCGGTCGTCTTCGACAATTCCAAGCTGAAGCGGATCGTGCCCGACATGCGCACGACCGTTCCCTTCTCGGAAGGTGCCCGCATCGCGGCGAAGTACATTCTCGCGCATCCCGAGGAGTGCCAGAGAGAAGATCCGGAATTCGACGCCTTCACGGACCGCGTGATCGAAGCGATGGAGCGTGCCAAGGCCTCCCTTAAGTAATGAAACGATACCAAAATTGCCCCTGCAGCCAGGCGCTGCGGGGGCTTTTTTTCTTTCGAAAGGCTCATTTTCATCCGAAACGCTTCGCTGAAACCGCGTAATCCTCCGGCTCCCCGGCGGGGTAGCGGCCGTCGAAGCAGGCGGCGCACAGCTCGGAAGGCATCTTGGGAGAGGCGAGCTGCAGCGCGCTCTCCACGGAGAGAAAGCCAAGGGAATCCGCGCCGATCATGCGGCAGATCTCCTCCGTGGAATGGTGGTAGGCGATGAGCTTCTCCCGGCTGGGGATATCCGTGCCGTAGTAGCAGGGGTTGAGGAAGGGCGGCGCGGAGATGCGCACATGGACCTCCCGGGCTCCGGCTCTCCGGATGAGGTCGACGATCCGGCCGCTGGTGGTGCCGCGCACGATGGAGTCGTCGATCATTATGACACGTTTGTCACGAAGCGCACCGGACACGGCATTGAGCTTCAGGCGGACGAGATTTTCGCGGTGCTCCTGTCCCGGCTCGATGAAGGTGCGGCCGATGTATTTGTTTTTGATGAGGCCGATCCCGTAAGGGATCTTGCTGCTCTCGGCATACCCCAGCGCGGCATCGAGGCCGGAATCGGGGACACCGATCACGACATCGGCCTCCACCGGGTGCTCCTTACTCAGCAGCATGCCCGCCTTTTTCCGGGCGGCCTGCACGGAGATCCCGTCGATCACGGAATCGGATCTGGCAAAATAGATGTACTCAAACACGCAGAGGGAATGGGGCTTTTCCCCGCAGTGGCGCGTATCGCTTCGTATGCCGTCCGGATCGATCACGAGGATCTCCCCGGGGGCAAGCTCCCGCTCGAGGGTGGCTCCGACGGCGTCGAGGGCGCAGGTCTCGGAGGCCACCACATAATCTCCTTCCGGCGTCCGCCCGAAGCACAGAGGCCGGAGCCCGTAAGGGTCGCGGCAGGCCAGGAGCTTGGTCGGCGACATCAGGACCAGGGAAAATGCCCCCTGCAGGCTGCCGATCGTCTCGCTCAGCGCCTCCTCGATGGAGGGGGTGTGCAGACGGTTCCGTGTGATCAGGTAGGAAATGACTTCCGTGTCGGAACTCGTCTGGAAGATGCACCCCGAAAGCTCCAGCTCCCGGCGCAGCTTCGCCGCATTGACGAGATTCCCGTTGTGACAGAGGGCGAGCTGCCCCTTCACATGGCGCACCACCATGGGCTGCGCGTTCAGCGCGGTATTCTCCCCGGTGGTGGCATAGCGGACATGCCCCACGGCGATCTGCCCCTCTCCGAGGCGGGCCAGCGTCCCCTCGTCAAACACCTCATGCACCAGACCGAGGTCCTTGTGGTAGCGGATGTTGCGGTCCTCATTGATCGCGATCCCGGCCGACTCCTGCCCGCGGTGCTGCAGGGCGGTCAGACCGTAATACACGGTCCGGGCCATATCCTTTTTCTCCTTCGACCAGATGCCGAAGACGCCGCATTCTTCATGAATTTTATTCTGCGTGACTTCCGTGATTTCCATATCTTTTCCTTTTCCCGGTTTTTATACTACTCCCCGTGCGTCCGGGGCTTTCTTGCTTTCCTGCTTTCTTGCTTCCTTGCTTTCTTGCTTCCTTACTTCTGCTCGCTGTACTTCACCGCCGCGCCGATAAAGCTACGGAACAGCGGATGGGGCGCATTGGGACGGGACTTGAATTCGGGATGGGCCTGGGTGCCGATGAAGAAGGGATGCTCCGGAAGCTCCGCCATCTCCACGATGCGTCCGTCGGGGGAGAGCCCGGAGAGACGCATACCGGCATTTTGCAGCTCCTCGCGGTAGTAGTTGTTCACCTCATAGCGGTGGCGGTGACGCTCGCTGATCCGGTCACAGCCGTAGATCTCGCGCGCGAGGCTCCCCTCCTCGAGGACGCAGGGGTAGGCGCCGAGCCGGAGCGTTCCGCCGATGTCGGTCACGCCGTCCTTGTCCGGCATGATGTGGATCAGCGGATGCGAGGTCTCGGGATCCTGCTCGGTGGAATTGGCATCGGTGTAGCCGAGGATGTCCCGGGCGTATTCCACGATGGCGAGCTGCATCCCCAGGCAGATGCCGAGGAAGGGCAGGGCATGCTCTCTCGCATATTTGATCGCGGTCAGCATGCCTTCGATGCCGCGGTGTCCGAAACCGCCCGGCACGATGAGTCCGTCGCTCCCGGCCAGGAGCTGCGCCACATTTTCCTCGGTGATATCCTCCGAGGAGAGCCAGTGGATATTGACACTCGTGTCATACGGGATACCGCCGTGCTTTAAGGCCTCCACCACACTGATGTACGCATCGTGCAGGGAGACATATTTTCCGACGAGGGTGATGGTGACGCTCTTTTTCGGGTGGAGGAAGCGGTCCACCATGTTCTGCCACTCGCCCAGATCCGGCTCCCGGTCCTCGAGATGCAGGACCTCGAGCACGCGCTGGGCCAGCTGCTCTTCCTCCATGGCGAGGGGCGCCGCGTAGACCGTCGGCACGTTCAGGTTCTGGATCACATTTTTCTTCGGGACATTACAGAAGAGCGCGATCTTGTCCTTCACATCCTCGGGCAGCTCCATCTCGCTGCGGCAGACGATGATATTCGGACGCAGACCGAGGCTCATGAGTTCGCGGACACTGGCCTGCGTGGGCTTGGTCTTGAGCTCCTCGGAGGCGTGCAGGTAGGGGATCAGCGTGACATGGATCAGCGCCACATTCTCGAAGCCGACATCGACCTGGAACTGGCGGATGGACTCGATGAAGGGCTGGCTCTCGATATCGCCCACCGTGCCGCCGACTTCGATGATGGCGACCTTGGGCTGCTCGCAGCCGTCCCCGCGATAGAAGCGGCTCTTGATCTCGTTGGTGATATGCGGGATCACCTGGACGGTTCCTCCGCCGTAGTCGCCTCTGCGCTCGCGCTGGAGGACGGACCAGTAGACCTTGCCCGTGGTGACATTGGCGCGCCGGTCCAGGCTCTCGTCGATGAAGCGCTCGTAATGGCCGAGGTCGAGGTCGGTCTCGGTGCCGTCATCGGTGACGAAGACCTCCCCGTGCTGGATCGGGTTCATGGTCCCCGGATCGATATTGATATAAGGGTCGAATTTCTGCATGGTGACGCTGTACCCCCGCGCCTTCAGAAGGCGTCCGAGGGACGCTGCCGTGATCCCCTTTCCGAGGCCCGATACGACGCCTCCCGTCACAAATACATATTTGTCCTGCATATGCTGCTCCTTCTCCGGCCGCTTCTTACGGCCATTTTTTCTTTTGCTTCTCTAACGACCGATATCCGGATGCAAACTGCACCCGGATCCGGTGTGTTCGGAATCTATGCTCCGATCTTTTTCTCTTTTACTCGACGTCCTGCAGCGCCGCAAAATCCTCCTCGCCGGTGCGGACCTTGACGACACGGCTGACGTTGTAGACGAAGATCTTGCCGTCGCCGATGTGGCCACTGTAGAGCGCCTTCTTGGCCGCCTCGATCACCTTGTCCACAGGGATCTCGCTGACGATGACCTCCACCTTGATCTTGGGAAGGAGGGTCGCATCGAGCTCGACGCCGCGGTAGTACTCGCCGGCGCCCTTCTGGATGCCGCAGCCCATGACCTGCGTGACGGTCATGCCGGTAACGCCCAGGTCATTGAGCGCTTTCTTGAGCGCATCGAAACGGGCCAGCTTCGCGATGATGGACACCTTATGCATACCGCTGTCGAAGAGACCTGCCGCCGCGCCGGAGGGAGCGGTGGATACGGTCTCCTCGCGGACCACATGCACGGCCGCTGCCTTCTGCACCTCGCTCGCCTTCTCGTAGGAGGACTCGCCGAGGTTCGTATTTTCGTTGATCTCCATGGTGCCGGACATGTCGTTGATGGCAAATCCGGAATAAGCGCTCGGAAGACCGTGCTCGGTAATATCGAGACCGGTGATCTCCTCCTCCGCGGATGCGCGAAGGCCCAGGGTCTTCTTGATGACAAGGAAGGTGACATAGATCGTCCCTGCGGTCCAGGCAGCCGTGGCCAGGAGGCCGACGATCTGGATGCCGAGGAGCTTCAGGCCGCCGCCGTAGAACAGGCCGAGAAGCTTGCTGCCATCCGCCGCTGCCAGACTGTAGGTGGGAGCGGTATCGGTGGCGAAGAGACCGACGGCCAGGGTACCCCAGATGCCGTTGACCATGTGTACCGCCACGGCGCCGACGGGATCATCGACATGCGTGACATAATCGTTGAACCAGACACCGAAGACCACAAGGACACCGGCCACCGCGCCGACGATGGTTGCACCGAGTGCATCGACGACATCACAGGGAGCAGTGATCGCCACGAGGCCTGCCAGAGATGCGTTCAGGCACATGGAGACATCGGGCTTGCCATACTTGATCCAGGTGAAGATCATGCATACCACGGTTGCGATGGCAGGAGCGATGGTGGTGGTGACAAAGATCGCACCGAGCTGCTCCACGGTCGTTGCAGCCGCGCCGTTGAAGCCGTACCAGCCGAGCCAGAGGATGAAGACGCCCAGGGCTGCCAGCGGCAGGTTGTGTCCGGGGAAGGCATTGACCTTCACGATCTTGCCTTTGGAATCCTTCTCATACTTGCCGATACGGGGTCCAAGCATCGCCGCGCCGATCATGGCACAGATACCGCCGACCATGTGGATGCAGTTCGAACCCGCAAAATCATGGAAGCCCATCGCTGCCAGCCAGCCGCCGCCCCAGGTCCAGTGTGCTTCGATCGGGTAGATCACCGCGGAGATCACCGCGGAATACACACAGTAGGAGATAAAGCGGGTGCGCTCTGCCATGGCGCCGGATACGATGGTCGCCGTGGTCGCGCAGAAGACCAGGTTGAAGACGAAATTGGACCAGTCAAAGCTCTGGTAGCTTGTAAAGATATCAAAGTTCGGTTTCCCTAAGAAGCCGCCCAGGGCATTCTCGCCCAGGAACAGTCCGAAGCCGATGAGAACAAAGGTAACGGTACCGATACAGAAGTCCATCAGGTTCTTCATCAGGATATTGCCTGCGTTCTTGGCCCTGGTAAAACCGGTCTCGCACATGGCAAACCCGGCCTGCATCCAGAAAACCAGCGCAGCTCCGATCAGGAACCATACACCGAATACCTGACTGCCTACATAATCCATAAATTCACTCGTCATAATTTTTCCTCCTCACGAACCAGATTTGCGCGTGCGCCCGGAAGGGTTCGAATCTTCCGAGGCGTTTTTTTCAGATGACCGGGCCCGCGCAGAGGCCCGGTCTGCCTATCATTACCGGTCACTCCGAGAAAAGGAGATCTGCGTAGACCGGGAACGGCCAATACTTGCGATCCACGACGGCTTCCAGAGCATCGGCCGCGCTTCTCGCCTGCGCCATATCCTTCACGATCGTGTCGTGCAGGTAGCGCATCGCCTTGTCGGGATCCGCCGGAACCTTGGCAAAATCCGCCTCGAGCTTCGCGCATGCATCGGCCAGGGTATCGGTCAGGATGGCGGTGTTTTTCGAGGTGTTCTTCTCGTACTCGACCACGACGCCTGCTGCCTTCAGCGCTGCCGCTCTCGTGCACAGCTCCGCGGTGTAAGCGGACGCTGCGGGAAGGATCTGGCGGTGGATCATGTCGATCATCGTACGCGCCTCGATCTCGATGGTCGCGTTGTAGGTCTCCACATGGATGGCGCCGCGGGCTCTGACTTCCTCCTCGGTGTAGACCCCGTTGCCGGTGTACAGCGCGATGGCCTTGTCGGATACGTACTGCGGCATCGCGTCGGCGGTGGAGGTCAGGTTGGAGAGCCCTCTCTTCTTCGCCTCCTTGATCCAGGACGGGTCATAGCCGTTGCCGTTGAAGATGATCTGCTCGTGCTCGGTGAAGGCCTTCTTGATGAGCTTTTGCAGATCGCTCTTGAAGTTCTTGGACTTCTCGAGGATATCGGCGAATTCCTTCAGCTCCTGCGCCATGATGGTGTTGAGCGCAATGTTGGGTCCCGAGATGGACTGGGAGCTTCCGAGCATACGGAACTCGAATTTATTGCCGGTGAAGGCCATGGGAGAGGTACGGTTGCGGTCCGTGTTGTCCTGCGGGATCGTGGGCAGGACATCGATCCCGATCTGGAGCTTGCGCTTGCCGCCGCCATGGTAGGAGGTTCCCTTGATGATGGAACGGACCACGCCGTCGAGCTCATCGCCGAGGAAGACGGAGATGATGGCCGGAGGTGCCTCCTGTGCGCCGAGTCTGTGATCGTTGCCGGCGGAAGCTACCGTGGTGCGCAGCGTATCCTGGTACTCATCCACGCCCTTGATAAAGGCTGCCAGGAAGAGAAGGAACTGCGCATTTTCCGCGGGGGTGGAACCGGGCTTGAAAAGGTTGACACCGGTGTCGGTTCCCAGGGACCAGTTGTCGTGCTTGCCGGATCCGTTGACCCCTGCATAGGGCTTTTCATGCAGCAGGCAGACAAAGCCGTGACGGTCCGCCACCTTCTTCATGATCTCCATCGCGAGCTGGTTCTGGTCGCAGGCTGCGTTGGCGCCGGAGTAAACGGGGGCCATCTCGTGCTGGGAGGGAGCGACCTCGTTGTGCTTGGTCTTGGACAGGACGCCGACCTTCCAGAGCTCTTCATCGAGATCCTTCATGTAAGCCGCGACGCGGGGCTTGAGCTGTCCGAAATAGTGATCCTCCAGCTCCTGTCCTCTCGGCGGCTTGTTGCCGAACAGGGTGCGTCCGGTGAGCTTCAGATCCTCGCGCTGCTCATAGAGCGCCTTGTCCACGAGGAAATATTCCTGCTCGGGACCGACCTGCGCGACCACACGCTTCGTGGTCTCATCGCCGAAGAGGCGCAGGATGCGGACCGCCTGATGGGAGACGGCATCCATGGACTTGAGCAGGGGCATCTTCTTGTCCAGGGCCTGACCACCGTAGGAACAGAAGATGGTGGGAATGCACAGGGAGCCGTCCTTGATGAAGGCGAAGGAAGTCGGATCCCATGCGGTATAGCCTCTGGCCTCAAAGGTGGCGCGGATACCGCCGGAGGGGAAGCTCGATGCGTCGGGCTCGCCGCGGACCAGCTCCTTGCCGGAAAAGTCCATGACGATCCTGCCGCCCTCCGCGGGCTCGATGAAGCTGTCATGCTTCTCTGCGGTCACGCCGGTCATCGGCTGGAACCAGTGGGTGTAATGGGTGGCACCGTGCTCCACCGCCCACTGCTTCATCGCCTCGGCGATCTCATTGGCGGTGGCCAGCTCCAGGGCCCGGCCCTCCGATACGCAGCTCTTCCACTCCTTGAAGGTGGCTGCGGAGAGCCTTTCCCTCATGGTCTCCTCATTGAAGACCATACTTCCGAACAGTTCAGGTAATTTCGTTGCTTCTTTCATAAGCTCCTCCTTTTTGCGCCTGTGCGCATTTTTATGACACCTATGACAGATTGGTATATCCCATCAGGTACTCATCGATCTGTGCCGCGCAGTGACGGCCCTCCGCGATCGCCCAGACGACCAGCGACTGACCGCGGTGCATGTCTCCTGCGGTAAAAATCTTCTCCGCGGCCGTCCGGTATGCTCCGGGGGCCGTCTCCACGGTTCCGCGCTGTGTGCGGCTGACCCCGAAGGCCTCCGCCACATAGTCCTCGCAGCCGACGAATCCGGCCGCGATGAGCAAAAGCTCACAGGGGATCTCCTGCTCGGATCCCGGGATCTCCACCATTTTCCGGTTCTCAAAGGTGACGCGGACGGTCCGGATCGCACACAGCTTTCCCCGCTTTACCACCAGTTCCTTCACCGTGGTCTCGTAGATCCGCGGATCCGCGCCGAAGGACCGGATGGCTTCGAGCTGGCCGTAATCGGTCTTAAGCACCTTCGGCCATTCCGGCCAGGGATTGTCCACCGTGCGGCTGATGGGCGGCTGCGGCAGGATCTCCAGCTGGGTCACGCCCGCGCAGCCCTGACGGATGCAGGTTCCGACACAGTCATTGCCGGTGTCTCCCCCGCCGACGATCACCACATGCTTTCCCTTCGCAGAGATCGTCCAGGCATCGCTCTCCTGCATCGCGGTCCCGGCCTGCGTCCCGGCGCCGGCCGCTTTTTTCAGAAGATCCTTGGTGGCACTTTTCAGGAAATCCACCGCGTAATGCACGCCTTTGGTGCTCTCCGCTCCTTCTACCCCTAAGCCGCGGGGCTTTTTCGCGCCGCAGCACAGGGCGATGGCATCGTACTGCGCAAGGAGGTCGGCCGGACCTAAGTCCCATCCGATATCGCAGCCGGTGCGGAAGACCACGCCCTCCGCCTCCATCAGCGCCCGGCGCCTCTCAATGACTTCCTTTTCCAGCTTCATGTTGGGGATGCCGTACATCAGAAGTCCACCGATGCGATCCTCCCGTTCGTACACGGTGACGCTGTGTCCGCGGTGGTTCAATTGGTCGGCCACGGCGAGTCCGGAGGGGCCCGATCCGATCACCGCTACTTTACGTCCGCTGCGCACGGCCGGGATCCGCGGCTTCATCCAGCCTTCCGCGAAGGCCTTCTCGATCAGGAAGTACTCGTTGTCATGGATGGTCACGGGATCGTCATTCATCCCGCAGATGCAGGCCTTCTCGCACAGCGCCGGACAGACCCTTCCGGTAAACTCCGGAAAATTGCTGGTCTTGAGCAGTCTGGAAAGCGCGTGCTCGTAATGCCCCATGTAGATCTCATCGTTCCACTCCGGGATCAGGTTGTGGAGCGGGCACCCGGTCACCATTCCTTTCAGCTGAATGGCCGACTGGCACATGGGCACACCGCAGTTCATGCATCTGGCGCCCTGTCTGCGCCGCTCCTCCTCGCCGGCGTGGATGTGGAATTCCCGGAAGTCCCGGATCCGTTCCTGCTCCGGGATCCATTTTTCCTCGGCTCTCTCATATTCCAAAAAGCCTGTTGCTTTTCCCATTTTGCTTCCTCTTTTCTAGCTGGCCGTGATCTCACGGAATGCTTCCAATACCGCCTCGTCGTAGGGGATCCCCTGCTCCTCGTACCTGCTGATCAGCGCTCTCGCGTGACGATAATCGGAGGGGATGATCTTCTTAAAGCAGTGCACCTTCTCCTCAAAGCCTTCGAGGATCTCGCGCGCCCGCTCGGAGCCGGTCTCCTTCGCGTAATCCTCGAGGATCTCGCGAAGCTCCTGGATGTCATACTTCTCCGTGACCTCCTCCATCTCCACCATCTCCTTGTTGAGACGCTGGTAGAGATCGTGGCCTTCATCCAGTACGTAGGCGGTTCCACCGCTCATACCGGCCGCAAAATTCTTGCCGGTGGGTCCGAGGATGACTGCGCATCCACCCGTCATGTACTCGAGGCCGTGATCTCCGCAGCCCTCTGCCACGGCGACCGCTCCGGAATTGCGCACCAGGAAGCGTTCTCCCGCGATCCCGCACACATAGGCGCGTCCCGCGGTCGCTCCGTAGAGTGCCACATTGCCGACGATGATATTGTCGCCGGCCTTGAAGAGCGCATGCTCCGGAGGGGTTACGATCAGCTTGCCGCCGGAGAGACCCTTGCCGAATCCATCATTGGCATCGCCCACCAGCCGCATCGTCAGGCCCTTCGGAAGAAACGCACCGAAGGACTGACCGCCGCCGCCCTCACAGCAAACGACGAACGTGTCATCTTTCAGGGGTGCGGCAAAGCGTCTTGTGATCTCCGATCCGAGGATCGTTCCGGTGCTCCGGTCGGTGCTGGATACTTTGATGTGCTCCTCATGGGGCTGTCCGGACACCAGGCTCTCCGCGAATCGCGGGATCAGGACCGACTCATCGATGGTCCGCTCCAGATGGAAGTCGTAGATCTCCTCCGGCCGGAAGTGACGGACCGGAGCGCTCGCATAGGACGGATCGATGATGCCGGACAGATCCACCATCTCCGCGCGCCGCGTGATCTGATGGTCCTTAAGCTTTAAGCAGTCGCTCCTTCCGACCATCTCCTCCACCGAGTGAAATCCCAGCTGTGCCATGATCTCCCGCAGCTCCTGCGCGATGAAATTCATAAAGTTCATGACGTATTCGGGCCGTCCGCGGAACCTTTTCCGCAGGCATTCGTTCTGCGTTGCGACGCCGACGGGGCAGGTATCCTTGTTGCAGACCCGCATCATCATGCAGCCCATGGCCACCAGCGGAGCGGTGGCAAATCCAAACTCTTCGGCCCCGAGCAGCGCCGCGATGGCCACGTCCCGGCCGCTCATCAGCTTGCCGTCGGTCTCCAGGACAACGCGTCCGCGCAGTCCGTTTTCGATCAGGGTGTGGTGCGTCTCGGCCAGTCCCAGCTCCCAGGGGAGTCCCGCGTTGTGGATGGAGCTGGCGGGGGCCGCGCCGGTACCTCCGTCGTATCCGGAGATCAGGATCACCTGGGCGCCGGCCTTCGCCACGCCCGATGCGATGGTTCCCACCCCGGCCTCCGACACGAGCTTGACGGAGATCCTAGCATCGCGGTTCGCATTTTTCAGGTCGTAGATCAGCTGCGCGAGATCCTCGATGGAGTAGATATCATGGTGGGGCGGCGGGGAGATCAGCGACACACCCGGGGTGGAATATCTGGTTTTGGCGATCCAGGGATAGACCTTCTTGCCGGGGAGATGTCCGCCCTCACCGGGCTTGGCTCCCTGGGCCATCTTGATCTGGATCTCCTTCGCGCTGCACAGGTAAGCGCTGGTGACGCCGAAGCGTCCGCTGGCCACCTGCTTGATCGCGCTGTTTTTCTCGGTTCCGAAGCGCTCCGTGAATTCTCCGCCCTCTCCGGTATTGGACTTGCCGCCGAGGCGGTTCATGGCGATCGCCATGGTCTCGTGGGCTTCCTGGGAGATGGAGCCGTAGGACATGGCGCCGGTCTTGAAGCGCCGGACGATCTCGGAGACGGGCTCGACCTCCTCGATGGGAATGGAGGGCTGCTGCGCGGTAAATTCCAAAAGTCCGCGCAGCGTATGAGGTTTTTCGTTGTCGACCAGGGCGGTGTACTCCTTGAACCGCTCGTAGCTGCCGCTCTGGGTGGCCTGCTGCAGCGCGATGATCGTCTGCGGATTGTAGAGGTGATCCTCCTTGTCCTCGCCGCTTCGCAAAATATGGAAGCCGGTGCTGTCCAGGCTGGTGTCCACGCCGAGTCCCATGGGATCAAAGGCGTGATCGTGGCGGAACAGAATGCCCTCGGAGATCTCTTTTAATCCGATGCCGCCGACCCGGCTGACAATGCCGGTAAAGTAGCGGCTGATCACCTCTTCGCTCAGTCCGATGGCCTCAAAGATCCGCGCCGACTGGTAGGACTGCAGGGTGGAAATACCCATCTTCGCGGCGGTCTTGACGATGCCGCCGAGCACGGCGCGGTTGAAGTCGTCGATGGCTGTGTGGTAATCCTTGTCCAGGATCCCCCTGTCGATCATCTCGGCGATGCATTCATGCGCGAGGTAGGGGTGGATCGCCCGGGCGCCGAAGCCGAGCAGGGTCGCCATCTGGTGGACATCCCGGGGCTCGCCGCTCTCGAGGATCAGGGAGACGGCGGTGCGGCGTCTGGTGCGGACCAGGTGCTGCTCCACCGCGGAGACGGCCAGGAGGGAAGGGATCGGTACATGGTTCTCATCCACGCCGCGGTCGGAGAGGATGATGATGTTGGCTCCCTTGCCGCAGGCCCGGTCCACGCTGACCAGGAGTTGGTCCAGCGCCTTCTCCAGGGAGGTGTTCTTGTAATAGAGAAGAGATACGAACGCGCTCTCAAAGCCGGGCTGGTGGAGCGATCCGATCTTGATCAGGTCGACGCCGGTCAGGATCGGGTGATTGACCTCGAGCACACGGCAGTTCTCGCTTTTTTCCTCCAGGAGATTGCCGTCGGAGCCGATGTACACGGTGGTGTCCGTCACGATCTCCTCGCGGATGGAGTCGATCGGAGGATTGGTCACCTGCGCGAAGAGCTGCTTGAAATAGGAAAAGAGCAGCTGGTGCTTCTCGGAGAGCACCGCCAGGGGAACGTCATGTCCCATGGAGGCCGTCGCCTCGATTCCGTTGGCTGCCATCGGAAGGATGCCGTTTTTCACATCCTCGTAGGTGTAGCCGAAGACCTTGTAGAGCTTGTCCCGCATCTCCTGTGTGTGGGTCGGGATCTTCTTGTTCGGGATATGAAGCCCCGAAAGGTGCAGGAGCTTCGCGTCGAGCCACTCGCCGTAGGGCCTGCTGCCTGCGTAGGATGCCTTGCACTCCTCATCGGAGATCAGGCGTCCCTGCGCGGTGTCGATGAGCAGGATCTTGCCCGGCTGCAGCCGCGATTTTTCCACGATGTGCGCGGGATCGATGTCCAGCACGCCGACCTCGGAGGAGAGGATCAGGCGGTTGTCATCGGTGATGTAGTAGCGGGAAGGGCGCAGGCCGTTGCGGTCAAGCGTCGCACCCACGAGCGCCCCGTCGGTGAAAAGGACCGCCGCGGGACCGTCCCAGGGCTCCATCATGGTCGCGTAGTAATGGTAGAAGTCGCGCTTTTTCTCATCCATGAGGGGATTGTTTTTCCAGGGCTCGGGGATCATCATCATGACGGCGAGCGGAAGCTCCATGCCGTTCATGTAGAGGAATTCCAGCGTGTTGTCGAGCATGGCCGAGTCGGAACCGGTCCGGTGGATCACGGGAAAGATCTTGTCCAGGTCATTCTCGAGCACCGGGGAGGACATGGTCTCCTCGCGAGCGAGCATGCGGTCGTAGTTGCCCCGGATCGTGTTGATCTCGCCGTTGTGGGCGATCATGCGGTACGGATGCGCGCGCTCCCAGGAGGGAGTGGTATTGGTGGAAAAACGGGAATGGACGATGGCGATCGCTGTCTCGTAGTCGCTGCTCTGGAGGTCATCGTAGAAGCGGCGAAGCTGTCCGACGAGGAACATTCCCTTGTAAACGATGGTGCGGGAGGACAGGGATACGATGTAGGTATCCTCGGTGCTCTGCTCGAATTCGCGGCGGGCGACATAGAGTCTGCGGTCGAAGGGAAGGCCCTTCTCGCAGTCCTGCGGGCGATCGATAAAGCACTGCAGGATCGCCGGCATGCACTCCGCGGCTCTATGGCCGAGGATCTCGGGATGAATGGGCACCTGTCTCCAGCCGAGGAGCTTCAGGCCGTTTTTCTCACAGATCACCTCAAACATCCGCATGCCCATGCGCTGCTTCCTGCGGTCCGTCGGAAGGTAGAACATGCCGATGCCGTATTCTCCCTCTCCGCGCAGGGACGCGGCAAAGGGAAGGCCCTCCCTCTGCGCGGCCTGTGCATAGAAATGATGGGAGATCTGAAGGAGGATCCCGACGCCGTCGCCGACCTCTCCGCTCGCGTCCTTGCCCGCGCGGTGCTCGAGCTTTTCCACGATCGTGAGGGCGTCGCCTAAGGTGCGGTATTCTCTGCGGCCGTCGATGTTGGCCACGAGGCCGATGCCACAGGCGTCATGCTCCGGGATCTCATACTTGTAGGGCCTTAGCGTATTTTGACTTCTTTGCATTTTTTCGTGTCTCATGTTTTTGTCCTTTTCTCGGTTCAGCGTCTGCGCCGCCGGTCATCCATTTCCCTGCGCGGGATCTGTATAAGAAAAAGGCGTCAGAGAGTCCTGCTCTCCGGCGCCTTTGCCGTAACTTTTCCTATTTTTGTTTCTACGAAACCGGTCACGGACCGGTCCGGTGCGGATCCTATACGCCGCTCGCTCCGTAATTGGAGAGGACGCGCGCGGAAGGATCGTTCACATTGCAGCCCTCCCAGGAGCGGGTGGGCATCCAGTAGTCCGCGATCATCTCCGCCTGCCCCGGGTAGTACTGCTCGAAGAGCTCGCGGTAGAGAAGGCTCTCCTTGGTAAAGGGCGTGCAGTAGGTGTATTTTTTGCGGAGCGCTTCGTACGCCGCGTCCGTGTATTTTTCCTCGGCGTAGGCCTTCAGGTCATCCACCATGCTGTGTCCGACGGCATCGGAGAAGGCTGCCTTGTCTCTCCAGAGGATCCGGTCGGGGAGCAGGTGCTCGTGCTCGAAGGCGTGGCGCAGGAGGTATTTGCCCATGTGGTAGGTGTTGCGCTTGATCGCCGGATCGAGGTGCATGACGTAGCGGACGAATTCCTTGTCCCCGAAGGGAACCCGCGCCTCGAGGCTGTTCACGCTGATGCAGCGGTCCGCGCGGAGGACATCGTACATATGAAGCTCGTCGATCCGCTTCTTCGCCTCGGCCTGAAAGCTCTCATCGTCCGGGGCAAAATCGGTGTATTTGTATCCGAAGAGCTCGTCGGAGATTTCGCCGGTCATCAGCACGCGCACATCCGTCTGCTCATGGATGGCCTTGCAGCACAGGTACATGCCCATGCTGGCGCGGATCGTCGTGATGTCCCAGGTGCCGAGGAGCTTTACGACCTCGGGGAGCGCGCGGATGACATCGTCCCTGGTCATGTAGACCTCCGTGTGATCCGCTCCCATGTACGCGGCCGCCTCGCGCGCATACTTTAAGTCGATGGCATCCCGGTCCATGCCGATGGCGAAGGTGCGGATCGGCTGATCCAGAAGCTTTGCGCTGATGCCGCAGACCAGGCTCGAATCCAGTCCGCCGGAGAGCAGGAAACCGACAGGCGCGTCA
>JAFYEE010000130.1 GCA_017544405.1 Lachnospiraceae bacterium | reverse complement strand
CATTTGCAAGCTGTGCCTGCAAAGCCGCGGTCTGTGCCGTCTTATCAAGCGTGTCCTTCTTGGCCTCCAGCGCATTGCACGCAGCGGTATAGGCTGCCAGCCCATCATGGGCAACCTCCGTCTTGTTCAGAAGATCCAGCTTCGCCTCCTTGATCAGCTGCTCGAGCTCTGCCACCATCTCATCGTTCTGAGATACCGTCTCGAAAAATTCCTTGCGGCTCTCCAGCTCGTCGACCTCATTCTGGGCCTGTGCAAGTGCCAGATCCGCAGCATCCTTCGCCGCCTTGGTCCGCTCCACGGCCGCCTGCTCGGCCGTCGTATCCACATAATTGGTTCCGATCAGATTGATCTGGGCCTGGATGGCGTCCACATTGTTCTTCTCATTTTTTAAAGTCTTCTCCGCGGAATCCACGGCCTTCTTCAGCGCCGTGATCTGCTTGCGGTAGGAGCCGGCGGTGAGCTCGCCGGTGGAAGCTGTGACATCCGAGTCGGAAACCTCCGCGCTCATCAGAGCCTTATCGTACGCATCCTGCGCATCTTCCACAGCCTTCTTCGCAGCCTTCGTCTCATCGGACTCCGCCTCATCGAGATAGACCAGGACATCGCCCTGCTGTACCTGCGAGCCGACCTTGACCGGGACGCCGGATACCTTGCGGGACTGCTTCACCATCACATTGTACGGATCCCCGCTCTCCACGATGCCCTGCCCGCGCACCTTGGTCGTAATGCTGCCGGACATGATATACTGCGTCACCACCTGCGGCAGCGAGTAATTCATGATCGTATTCGAGAAGAAGGTGAGGATCAGCATCACCACCAGGAATACGATGATCGCGTTCTTGATCCAGTCCTTGCGCTTCTGGAACTTGCGCTCCGATGCCGTCTTCTCCTCCTTCCGGCCCCCCGGCGCGGAGAGCTCCGCCGACGTCTGATTTTCCTTCTGCAGTTCGGGATTGTTCATTTCGTTTGCCACGATTACTTCCTTTCCGAATCAACCGACTCGTCTGTCATTTTCAAAAGTATTTACGCTTTCACACCGCCCTGGTAGGTGATCCCTTCCACCAGATACTCCTCTCCGTAGAGGAATACCAGCAGCGTCGGGATCATATAGATCGTCGCCACCGCGAAGGCCAGGGAAATCTCACCGCTGTTGATCTTGCTTAAGTACACGCTCAAAGGATACGTCTCCGGATCGCTCAGCAGGATCAGCGGCTGCTCGACCATGTTCCAGTAGTCGATGAACACGAGGATCGCCGTCGAATAGATGATGCCCTTGCAAAGCGGCAGGCATACACCGGTGAAAATCTTCCACTCCCCCGCGCCGTCCACCTGCGCCGCCTCGATCAGGGAGGTCGGGATACGGTTCATGTATTTCGTGATCAGATAGACCGCGAAGGGACTGAAGATGCCGGGCAGCCAGATCGCCCAGTAGGTATCCAGGATGCCGAGCTTCTCGCTCACCAGGTAGTTCGGAACCAGTGTCACCTGGTATGGCATCAGCATCAGGATGATGTAAGCGAAAAAGATCACTTTTCTTATTTTGCCATCGTACCGCGCGAAGCCGTATCCGGCCAGAGAGGCCAGAAGCAGCTGGAAAATCATGATCGGTACGACGAGGAAGACGCTGTTCCAGAACTTCAGCAGATAATTCGGACTCTTGAAGAGCACCGTGATAAACTGCGTGAAGGATACCATATCCGGAATGAACTTCAGATTCACCCGCTGCGCGACGAACTGCCTCCCGCCCGAGGAGGTCGTTGCGAAGATCGATCCGTAATTGGCGTGGATCTCCGTCGGTGACATGAACGAATTCGTGATCGTCAGCACGATCGGTGTCAGGAACAGCACCGCGAAAAAGGCGCATACCCCGGTCGCCAGTGCCATCAGCACCGCGTGTCTTATTTTGCGTGCAGATACTGCGTGCATCCCCTTTCGGGCACGCACATTTTTGTCTCTTCCCATGCGTTATCCCTCCAGGTCCTTGCCGAAGTGATGATCCGCGAAAAAGAGGATCCAGATGATCACGATCATCACCAGACTCATCAGTACCGCGCCCGCAGAGAGCGCCTGATAGTCCAGACTTCGGAACTTGTTATTCATGTAATGCTGCAGCATATAGATCGCTTCGTACGGATAATCCGTGGTCAGCAGATAGACCTCACGGAAGATCTTGAAGGAATTGATCAGGGACATGATCGTCACAAATACGATCGTACTCGCCATATAGCGGATCTTGATCATAAAGAAGATCTGGCGTGGCGTCGCGCCCTCAAGCTCTGCCACCTCAATGATATCCTTCGGGATACTCGACAGAGCAGCAAGGAACAGGATCATATTATACCCCAGGTTCTTCCACAGAAAGAGCACTACCACCACAACGATGGCCTTGTCGGACTTGAGCCAGTCGATCTTGGCCCCGCCGAAGTGCAGGATCACCTCATTGATCGCTCCATTGTAGTCAAAGAGCACCTGCCAGATCAGCACGATGGAAGCCACCGGCACCATCATGGGGCTTAAGAACGCGCTCCGAAACTGCGTCCGCAGCGGGATCTCCTTGTCCAGTGCCATCGCCAGGATCAGGCTTAAGATCACGGCGCCGGGCACCGCCACCACGGAGAAAACCGCCGTGTTGTGCACTGCCTGACGAAAGGCCGCATTCTGCGCGACCGATTTAAAATTCTCGAGTCCGACGAAAACCTTCCCGATCGGATTGTTCAGCATGGAATAATAAATGACCACCAAAAAGGGCACGAAAAAGAAGATGCCCGATCCGATCACGCTCGGTGCAAGGAAGAAGGTGGAACTGACCTGTGTCCAGATATCCCTCTTCGTCCGCTTGCCGGTCACCTTTCTGCTGACGTGCTTTTTCCGCTTTGGTCTGTATTTCGGAATACCGTATTCTTTTGTCTGAACCTGAGATGTCTTAGTCATGCCCGAAACCTGACTCCCGTCCCTCAAATGATGATAGTACCATTATACATGACATGATCCCGAAGCGCTCGTCACACTTCGGGAACATGTTTTTTCTTTTGTTACCGGTTCTCGTTCACGTAGATCGAGACGCGGCTCTGGATGACGCTCACCGCTTCGTCGACACTCTTCTGTCCGCTGTAGAACGGCTGTGCCTCCTCGTCGATGATCTCATAGATCTGCTGGAAATGCTCGTCCACCGGCCTGGCCATGGAGATGATCTCACGAAGCTTCTGGAGCTCCTCCTGCGTCACCGCGTGGTAGGTGTACGTCCAGTCATCCCCGTAGCTGAGGCCGTTGCCTTCCATGTTGTATTCCGGCGTCAGATATTTTGCAAAATATGCATCCATCTGAGAGGTACGGATCGGAATCCCGTAGCTGAAGACATTATTGGTCGAAGCATCCTGCGAGAGTACGAACTTGATAAAGGCAAGCGCGCCTTCCGGATGCTTGGTGCCGGCGAGCATACTGTACGCCTCCGCGTTGGCAAAGGCGGAGGTCGGTGTCCCGTCGACCGTCGGATATCCAATAAAAGCAGCCCCTCCGTCGAAGGTTGCATTAGCGACCTGGACCTCTCCGGGATCGCTGAACCAGTCCATCATCATCAGCACATCCCCGTCCGCAATCTTCTTCGGCGTGGAACGCATATCCTCTTCACTGTAGCTCATCTCCGCGCTGGTTCCCTTCAGGAGCTCCAGCACCTGACGGAATTCCGGCGTATCCAGCTTCACCTCTCCGGTCTCAAAATCCACGAAATTCTTCATCCCATAGCCCATCAAAAGCTGCGCCATCTGGGACCGGTCATTGTACTCCAAAACCTGCGCTTCGGGATGCGCGCTGACATAATCGAAAAATTCTCCGATCGTCCACCCGGTCTTGTCGCCCAGGTCCGACTTCTTGCCGACCAGACAGGACACGTTCAGCGTCAGAGGCAGAGCGACCATCCTGCCGCCATAGCTGAATACATTCTGCGCAAATTCCGGGAAATCGGAAAGCGGAACCTCCGGGTCACCCTCAAGGAGCGGACGCAGATCCGCAAGCAGTCCCTTGGAAGCGTAGTCCACCGGCGGCTCATAAGCGCTGACCGAGATCAGATCCGGCGGGTTGCTGCCCGTGATGGCGTTGTTGTAATCCGTCTGTGCATCCTCATAAGACGCTGTCTCATTCGACCAGTCGTAGAACGTCTTGATCGTGATATGATACTTGCTCTGCGACTTGTTGAAATCAATGACATGCTTGGAGGTCGCCTGGTCCTCGTACAAAAGCGCAAGGGTCAGCTCCTCCGCATCGATTACCTCCGAGCGGAGCTTCTGCGTCAGGATCGCAACCTCGCACGTATTGGTACTCCAATCGTTCAGCAGGATGAGATATCTGCCATCCTCCATCACGGCGACGCCGTTTACGTAGTCGCCCATGATATCATTTTCCGTCCAGCTGAGCACCTTCTCGGAGGTCTTGGAAGTCACATTGTAAACATAAAGGCCGGAACTGCCGTATGCAAGGACCTCCTCCTCGGAAGCACCGGGCACCACATAATTGATATCGCCGGTCGGGAAGCCCTCCAGCGCAGGACCGAGGCTCTTCGAACCGGAGTCCACGAGGTAAGGCGCCATGCCTCTGTCCCCATAGGACAGCGCATAGACCTTGCCGCCGATCGTCATCATGCTGTTGACCCATTGATCTCCGAGTGCGATCTCGCCCTTACTGTTCCCATCCTTGTCGAGGACATAGATCGCCCCGTCGGCGGAAAGGAAGGCATCGCCCTCGCTGTTTACCACAAAACCGTTGAAATAGGTATATTCCATCCCGGCGGTGAGTTCATCGAGATTCACGCTGTTAAGAACCGCACCGGACGGATCGATCGTCACCAGGATGTACGATTCCTCCGACTGGCTGTAATCCTCCGTACTCTTGTAATCACCGACCAGAAGGACGATATTGCCATCGTCCAGGAGCTGGAACTGATTCGCATTCACGGAATGGACCGGATACTGGTCATCCTCCGGGAAATCCACCAGATCATTCACCGTAAGCTTCCCGGCCTGCTGCATGGTATTTACATCAAACCATGTCAGAATCCCGATGTAATTATCATCCGCCGCGCGCTCAGCGCCGAGCATGTAGAGCATGTCGCCATGAATCCGGCCATTGTAGAGACTGTTCTCGCCATCGCCGGTAGGAACCGTCTTGTATTCCGCGACATAGACATATTCGCTCAGCTCCGCCTCGCCGGAGACATCGCTTCCGGATCCGTTCGAAGCGCCCGCGCCGGAAGCACCGGCTCCACCGTTTCCGGAGCCGCACCCGGTCAGGAAAAGCGACGCGGCCAGACCCAGCGCTGCGATCCTCTTCAGATTATGAAAAAAAGACTTTCTCATTCTCATCCCTCACTCACAGAAAAAACCTCTGTGTCACTTTTGTGTCTCCGAATCCCTTGAAATGAATGAAAGAATTCAAGATTTTCGGGCACAATCTCTTCTAACGACACAAAAAGAATACCACAAGATATAGTAAAAAACACCTTAAGAATTTAT
>JAFYEE010000129.1 GCA_017544405.1 Lachnospiraceae bacterium | reverse complement strand
CTTGATCACCCCTCGGTGAACAAGGCCCCACCTGTACCACAAACTTTGAAGCTGCCCCCTTGTACGAATTTGTAAAAATTGGTAAAATATAACGGATTGGAGCCTTATGCAGAACCCGATTTCCCGGTCTGGGAAACGCTTTTTCGGTTTTGTGCATGGAAGTCCGCAAATCAAAGGATAAATGAAAACTGAGGAGGGTGTAAAATGAGTGCCAAGGAAAAAGGAAAGGGATTTATCAAGGAGTTTAAGGAATTCGCTCTGAAGGGGAATGTCATGGATATGGCCGTCGGCGTCATCATCGGCGCTGCATTCGGTGCCATCGTGACCGCACTGACGAATGATTTCATCAAGCCGCTCATCAATTCCATCGGAGGAGCCGAGATCGCCGGTCAGATCAAGCTTCCCTGGGTGGATTACACCGGACTCGACAGTGAGGCGGCAGCAGCATTGTCCCTGAATTATGGCGACTTCATCACCGCCGTCATCAATTTCCTGATCATGGCGCTGTGCATCTTCCTGATGATGAAAGGCATCAACAAGCTGACCTCCATCGGTAAGAAGAAAGAGGAGCCCGCTGCTCCCACCACCAAGATCTGCCCTTATTGCTGCAGCGAGATCGACATCAAGGCGACCCGTTGCCCGCACTGCACCTCCGAAATCAAGGAGTGACGCGCTGAAACCGGCAGCATCAGTTACAAGGAGAACCACCATTTTGAAGAACAGACTGCGGATCGCCGCCGTGCTTTTGCTGCTTGCGGGAGTGCTGGCGGGCTGTTCCGGGAAAAATGAGAATACGGAAGCCGGCATGCAGGCGCTGCGGGATCTCGACTATGACGCAGCCGCCATCTGCTTTGATTCTGCGGAAGAGGCGGGCGAGAATGCAAGGCTGATCGCCCGGGGCAGAGGAATCCTCAGCATGGGCCGCACCGATTACGAGGCCGCCGTGGATTACTTCACGGCCGCTCTGCAGGGCAGCAACGGCCAGCTTGAGCCGATCGATTACGATCTCAATTATTACCTCGCTGCGGCGCAGACCAAGCTGGGCGATTATGTGGCGGCGGAGAGCTGCTACGATGCCATTCTGGCGCTGGACGAGCAGGAGGATGCCTGCTTTTTGCGCGGCAATGTGCGGATCGCCTCCGGGCGCTTCGAGGAGGCCCGGCAGGATTACGACCGCGTGATCGCCATGGATCCGGACAATTACGGTCGCATCATCGAGATCTACAACGAGCTCAGCGCTTTCGGATATAGGGAAGCGGGGCTGGAGTACCTGCAGGCCGTACTCGACCGTGGCAAGGACAAGCTGACCGACCTCGAAAAAGGAAAGATCCATTACTACATGGGAGATTACTCGAATGCGGCGCTTTCGCTCGAAGCGGCCCGCAGCGTCTCCGCGGACCCGGAGAGCTACCTGTATCTCGGCCAGTCCTACGAGGCTATGGGCGAATACAATTACGCTTCCAACGTGTACGAAAATTTCCTCTCCCAGGTCGAGGGCAATGCCGTGATCTACAATCAGCTCGGCCTCTGCTACATGAAAATGGGCAATTACGAGGGCGCGCTCACCAGCTTCGGCGAAGGCATGAAGCTCGGGGACGCCGCGATGGCCCAGTCCTTAAGCTTCAATGAGGCCGTCACCTACGAGTACCTCGGCCGCTACCATGAAGCGGCACTCCTCATGGAAAATTACCTCAAGACCTACCCCGATGATGCCGTGGCACAGCGGGAATATATCTTTTTGGAGACGAGAGAATGATAGATAAACTGATCGAAGGAATCCGCCGTACCAATGCCCCGATCGTGGTCGGGCTCGATCCGATGCTTGGGTACGTACCGGATTATCTGAAAAAACAGGCATTTGACGAATTCGGCGAGACGCTCGAGGGCGCTGCCGAAGCCATCTGGCTCTACAACCGGGGACTCGTGGACGCGGTCTGTGACCTCGTGCCCGCCGTAAAGCCCCAGATCGCCATGTACGAGCAGTTCGGCGTCCCCGGGCTGCAGGCGTTTCACCGGACGGTGGAATATTGTAAAAAGAAGGGCCTCGTTGTCATCGGCGATATCAAGCGCGGAGACATCGGTTCCACTTCCGAAGCCTATGCCGTGGGACATCTCGGCAGGGTACAGGTCGGCAGTCATGCGTTCTACGGGTTTGATGAGGATTTTGTCACGGTCAATCCCTACCTGGGCTCCGATGGCGTCCGTCCTTTTGTAAAAGTCTGCAAGGAAGAGAAAAAAGGCATCTTCGTCCTCGTGAAGACCTCCAATCCCTCCAGCGGGGAGTTCCAGGATCGTCTGATCGACGGAAAGCCCCTCTATGAGCTGGTCGGAGAGCAGGTGGCCGCCTGGGGCGAGGACTGCGTGGGTACCCATGGCTACAGTTATGTAGGCGCGGTGACCGGCGCCACCTATCCCGAGCAGGGCCGGCTCCTTCGCAGGGTGATGCCGAAGACTTACCTCCTCGTGCCCGGATACGGCGCGCAGGGCGGCAAGGGCGCGGACCTGGTCCACTTCTTCAATGAGGACGGACTCGGCGCCATCATCAACTCCTCGCGCGGCATCATCGCGGCCTGGAAGCAGGAGCAGTACGCATCCTACGGGGAGAAAGGCTACGCGGATGCGGCCAGAGCGGCTGTGCTCGCGATGCAGCAGGATATCGCGCAGGCATTGGACAACAGAGCATAACAGAACGTAACACAGGAATACAGTCATTACCGTTCTATCAATCATCCGGAGGAAGAGAGCATGAAGAAGGTTTTGTTTGTGGCATCTGAGGGGGTTCCTTTTGTTAAAACGGGCGGTTTGGCCGATGTGGTCGGAAGTCTGCCGAAATACATCGACAAGCGCTACTTTGACGTGCGCGTTTTCCTGCCCAAGTATGCCTGCATAAAGCAGGAGCTCAAGGACAAGATGACCTACGCGGGCAATTTCTACATGGATTACCACTGGCAGAATGTCTATGTCGGTCTCTTTCACGCGGAGGTCGACGGCGTCCAATACTACTTCATTGACAACGAATTCTACTTCAGCGGCCCGAAGGTTTACAATGACGATCCCCGCTACGAGATCGAGCGCTATGCATACTTCTGCAAAGCCGTGCTTTCCGCTCTCCCGGTCATCGATTTCCGGCCGGATCTCATCCATTGCCACGACTGGCAGACCGGCCTGATCCCGGTCTATCTCAAGGAGCGCTTCGCCGGCGGCGATTTTTACCGCGGGATCAAGACCGTGCTCACGATCCACAACCTCAAGTTCCAGGGAAAATGGGATGTGAAGACCGTCAAGGATCTGACCGGACTCCCGGACTACTATTTCACGCCGGATAAGCTCGAGTCCTACAAGGACGCGAACCTGTTAAAGGGCGGCATCGTCTTTGCGGATGCGGTGACGACGGTTTCGGACACCTATGCCGAGGAGATCAAGATGCCCTTCTACGGGGAGGGGCTCGACGGACTGCTCCGGGCGCGCGCGAATTCCCTGCGCGGCATCGTCAACGGCATCGATTATTCCGATTTTGATCCCTCGACGGATCCCCACATCGTGAAAAAATACAACGCCGTCAATTTCCGCAAGGAAAAGGTGAAAAATAAGCATGCGCTCCAGGAGGAGCTCGGCTTGACCGTCGATGACAAGAAGATGATGATCGGCATCGTCTCCCGCCTGACGGACCAGAAGGGTCTGGATCTGGTGGCTTATATCATGGACGAGCTGTGCCAGGACGACATCCAGCTCGTGGTGCTCGGCACCGGCGAGGAGCGCTATGAAAATATGTTCCGCCACTTTGACTGGAAATATTCCGACAAGGTCTCGGCGAACATCTACTATTCCGATGGCCTGTCGCACAAGATCTATGCGGCCTGCGACGCGTATCTGATGCCCTCGCTCTTCGAGCCCTGCGGCCTCAGCCAGCTGATCGCGCTGCACTACGGAACCGTTCCCATCGTGCGCGAGACCGGCGGTCTGAAGGATACCGTGGAGCCCTACAACGAGTACGAGAGCAAGGGAACCGGCTTCTCCTTCGTTAATTACAACGCGCATGAGCTTCTGCGCACGATCCGCTATGCGGAGCAGATCTATTACGATCGCCGCAGAGAGTGGAACAAAATCATTGACCGGGCCATGGCCGTGGACTATTCCTGGGGCGTATCCGCCAATAAATACCAGGAGATGTACGACTGGCTGGTGCCCTGAGTGGCAGCCGACGATCCTGTAAAGGCGGATATTTATGACTGTAAAAGAGATAGCGAAAATCTGTAATGTGTCTCCCGCGACCGTGTCCAATATCCTGAACGGCCGGCATAAGGCCAGCGCCGAGACGGTGGAGCGCGTGATGGAGGTGGTCCGGAGCACCAATTACCGGCCGAATCCCATGGCCAAGAGCCTGCGCACCAAGGTGACCAAGACCATCGGCATCATCGCGGAGGATATCGCCCAGTTCACCACACCGGATATTCTGGAGGGACTGATGGCGGTCCTGGAGGATGCAGGGTACAAGACCCTCTGCATCAACCTGCGTCTGTATGCGAGATGGGGCGATGTCTGGTACAATTCCGAGGAGTCCATCCAGAGCGTGCTGCGTCCCGCGATCGAGGAGCTCAAATCCGTCCAGATCGACGGAGCGGTCTACATCGCCGGTCATGTGAGGAACATCAAGGGCTTCTGCGAAGCCATCGGCGTTCCCAATGTTATCACGCATGCCTATTCCGACCGCGGCGTGACGGCTTCCGTGATGCTGGACGACGTGGACGGCGGCTACCGGATCACGCAGTATCTGATCGATCACGGGCATCGGAACATCGGATTTGTGGGCGGCCAGAGCGACAATGCCCACACCGTCCGAAGACTGGAAGGATATCGAAGGGCGCTCAAGGAAGCCGGCATCAAATATGACAGCAATCTGGTCATGTTCGGCAACTGGGAGCGCATCAGCGGCGCCCAGTGCATGGACTGCCTTCTGACGCAGCGCAAGAAGATCACGGCGGTCTTCTCCGTTTCGGACCAGATGGCCGGCGGTGTCTATGACAGTCTGGAAGCGCACGGACTGCGGGCCGGCAGGGATATCTCCGTGGTCGGGTACGATGATATGGTCATCGCGCGCTATTTCCGCCCGGGACTTACGACCATGCGCATGCGACTGAAGGAAATGGGACAGAAGAGCGGCGAAATGCTGCTGGATATGCTCTCCGGCAGCGAACAGTACCAGGGAAAGCAGGTCTATCTGCCGTGTGAACTGGTCGAGCGCGAATCAGTGGGGACACTGAATTAAATCGATTTACTTAAACAAAATGTGAAAGTTTCGCACTCTTCGATTGCCAAATGAGAATATTTGAGAAGAGGATGATACCAGGCAGGGTGTACAAAGTGCACCCTGCTTTTTATAATTTATTTATATTTAGTAAATCGTTTTACCTATTCAGGTACCTGTCTCCGGGGGATGAGACGGGAGATGACTGTATCACAGCTCTTGTTTTTCCACGTTTTGCAAATCCGATCGATGATTGTGTCTGCCTGACGACTGGTTATGTCCGGCGCTTTAAGGGGGTCTTCGTATGTTGGAGGCACAGCTTCGCAAAAAACGCAATATTACGGATATCAGCGGAGAAGATTTCACGCTCTATCTGCGCAGCGAGCGCGGTGTGATCCGCCTTCTGCCCGTGATGGAGAATGTGCTGCGGGTGTCCTATTCCGAGACCGGTGATTTTGAGAATCCGGCGAGCTGTTTTGCGAGGGATGTCGCAGATCATCTGCACCCTCCGGTCTATCGCGGGAGCTTTAGGCATCATACCCAGGACGGGAAGCTGATCCTGGGCCTGCCCGGACTGAAGGCGGAGGTGAATCTGTCCACCGGGAGCGTTTGCTATTTTGGAACCGGGGATGAGCCGATCGCCAAGGAGGCGGATTTCGAGAGCAAGGTCGTGGATCCCTTTGAAAGCTTTATCGCGGTGGAGGACGATTCCGCCCTGGTGGAAGAGCTTCAGACCGCCGATGGTGTCAAGCGCCGGATCTTAAGCGCGGCGCGGGAGTCGCGCGGTATACTCTGCCATACGCGTCTTAGCCTGGAATTTGCCGAGGAGGAGGTCCTGTTCGGACTCGGACAGTCGCCCGAGGGCTGCTGGAACCTGCGCGGGACCACGCAGTATCTGCATCAGGCGAATCTCAAGTCGCCGATTCCGATTCTTCTGTCCGACCGCGGCTACGGGATCTTCCTCAGCTCGCAGAGCACCTGCATCTTTGAGGATTCCGAAAAAGGGGGCTGCCTGGAAACCCATGCGGACCCGTTCCTGGATTACTACTTTATCGCCGGCGGCGTGCGGGAGGTCGTGGCGGCCATGCGCACCATGAGCGGCAAGGCTTCGATGCTTCCGAGATGGGCCTTCGGCTATATCCAGTCGCAGGAACGCTACGAGTCGCAGCAGGAGATCCTCGATACGGCGAAGAAGTTCCGGGAGCTCGATTTCCCGGTGAGTGCCATCGTTCAGGACTGGCTCAGCTGGCCGGAGGGCCTCTGGGGACAGAAGAGCTTCGATGCGACGCGCTATCCCGAGCCGAAGGCCATGATCGAGGAGCTTCACCGGCAGGGCATCCATTTCGTGATCTCCATCTGGCCCAATATGGGAGAGGGCGGATCGAATTTCCGTGAGTTTCGCAAGAACGGTGCCTTCCTTCCCAATTCGCACTTATACAACGCACTCAGCCCGGAGGGAAGAGCTCTCTACTGGAAACAGGTCAGCGAGGGACTTTTCTCCAAGGGCGTGGACGGCTGGTGGGGAGACAGCTGCGAACCCGTGACCCCCGAGTGGGAGCACGTGAACGTGATGGGACCCGCGTTCGTTTATCACGAATTCGTCGAAGCGGCTTCCAAGATCCTGCCGGAAGAAAAACTGAATGTGTTCTGCGCCTATCACAGCCGCACCCTGTACGAGGGACAGCGCGCGGAGAACGCGGACAAGCGGGTCTTCAATCTGACGCGAAGCGGATTCCCCGGCAGTCAGGCCATGGGAGCGGTCGTGTGGTCCGGAGACATCTCCGCCTCCTGGGATACGCTGCGCAGGCAGGTGAGCGCGGGACTTTCCTTTGTGACGACCGGGATGCCGTACTGGAACCTCGATATCGGTGCATTTTTCGTAAAGCGCGGTGAGCCCTGGTACTGGAACGGCGATTATGATGAGCCGGTGGGAGATCCGGACTACCTGGAGCTGTACCTCCGCTGGTTCCAATATGGCATGTATCTCCCTGTCATGCGTGCGCACGGCACGGACCTGCGCAGGGAGCCCTGGAATCTGGCCCGTCCCGGGTCGGAGGAATATGAGATCCTGAAAAGTACTGCGCGCATGCGCTACCGGTTGCAGCCCTATATCTATTCCCTGGCGGGAGCGGTCTGGCTGCGGGACGAGCTGATCATGCGGCCGCTGCTCTATGATTTCCCGAAGGACCGGGTGGCCCCGGGGATCGGAGACCAGTTCATGTTCGGGCCGTCCATTATGGTCTGCCCGGTGACCGAGCCGGAGCGGGTAAGCGGCGGACGCAAGACCGTCTATCTGCCGGCGGGCTGCGACTGGTTCGATCTTCATACGCATCGCAAGTACCACGGCGGCTGCCATGTGACGGTGGAGCTGACCAGAGAATACATCCCCGCCTTTGTTCCCACGGGAGCCATCCTTCCCATGGACGAGGACGGAACGCTCACCATCCTGGCCTTCAAGGGCCGGAAGGGAAGCTTTCTTTTCTACGAGGATGCCGGTGACGGATACGGATATGAGGACGGAGATTACGCTTTGACCGAGATCACCTACGACGGGGAGGAGCTTTTGTCCTTCCGCGTGCTCCATACCTATGAGGGAGCGCGGGACATCCGGAGCGCAAGCACCGCACGGTTCATCGACGGAACGTTTCGCTGACCGGGCGAGGTACCTTCCTAATCAAACGCAAGGAGAGGAATGAAAAGCATGAGCACGACTTCCTACATCAACAAGAGAAAGGTCAGGGGCTACAAGGAATTTCTGATGATCCTTCCCTTTATGCTTCTGGTCCTTGTCTTTTCCTACTATCCGCTGTACGGCTGGATCTATGCCTTTTTTGACTACAAGCCGCCCGCACCCCTTTCCTGGGACAAGTTCGTCGGCTTCAAGTGGTTCGTCTCCATGGTGGAAAATAAAGTGAAGCGCGCCGAGATCCTGAAGGTGCTTCGCAACACCTTCGCCATGAGCGGGATCAGCCTGATCTTCTCCTGGTTCCCGATGATGATCGCGGTGTTCCTGAACGAGATCAAATGCAAGTGGTTCCGCAAATTCGTCCAGACCGTCACCACCCTCCCGAACTTCATCAGCTGGATCCTGGTCTATTCCATCGCCTACTGCATCTTCAACAGCACGGGCGTGGTCAACCAGGTGATGATCAGCATGGGACTGACCGATACCCCGATCCTCTTCCTGCAGTCCAGTTCTCACATGTGGTTCAAGATGTGGTTGTGGCTGACCTGGAAAAATGCAGGCTGGGCGGCCATCATGTACATGGCGGCCATCGCCGGGATCGATGAGGAACTCAACGAGGCGGCCCGTGTGGACGGCGCGTCGCGTATGCAGATCATCTGGAACATCACGATCCCGAGTATCCTGCCCACCTATTTTGTCCTGACGATGATCAATCTGGCCAATTTCCTTTCCAACGGCATGGAGCAGTACTTCGTCTTCCAGAACGCGTTCAACAAGGATTACATCCAGGTGCTGGATCTGTACGTTTACAACCTCATGAGCAACGGCGGATATTCCCTTTCCACCGCCATCAGTATTCTTAAGACCGTCGTCAGCGTGATTCTTCTGGTGACCACCAACGGTATCTCCAAGAAGATCCGCGGAGAAGGATTTATCTAAAAGATTGGGGCAGAGAAATGAGTAAAACACAGGTTGTGAAAAAGAAAAAGCATACTTCCGCGGGAGACCGGGTGATGGATGCCATCATCTACGTGGTATTCTCCATCTTCGCCTTTGTATGCGCCTATCCGTTTTATTACATCTTTATCAATACCATCAGCGCGAACAATCTCAGTGAGCGTGGCAAGATCGTGTTCCTGCCGCAGGATATCCACTGGACCAACTACACGCAGGTGTTTAAGATCCCGGAGCTGTTCCACGCATTCGAGATCTCCCTGGCCAGAACCGTACTCGGAACGGCGATCACCGTCATCACATCAGCGTTTCTGGGATACATGTTCACGCGTCAGACGCTCTGGCACCGGAAATTATGGTTCCGCATGACGGCTGCGACCATGTACTTCAACGCAGGTATCATTCCCTGGTTCCTGACCATGCGCAATCTCCACCTGACCAACAACTTCTGGGTTTACATCCTGCCTTTGGCCATCTCGCCTTTTTACATCATTCTCTGCAAGACCTTTGTCGAGTCGGTCCCGAGAGAGCTTGAGGAGGCGGCGGAGATCGACGGCGCCGGGACGCTGACCATCTTTTTGAAGATCATCCTCCCCGTCATCAAGCCGATCCTCGCGACCGTTGCGATCTTCACGGCGGTCAACCAGTGGAACGCTTTCCAGGACACATTGCTTTTGGTGACGGACAGCAAGCTCTACACCCTGCAGTTCCTGCTCTACAACTACATCAACCAGGCAAGTTCCCTGAAGGCGCTGGTCAACAGCGGATCCTCCGGTGTGAACATCGCCGCGTCTCTGGCGCACGCGCAGACGGCTACCTCCATCCGCATGACCGTTACGATGGTGGTGGTGGTTCCGATCCTGATCGTCTATCCCTTCTTCCAGCGGTATTTCACGAAGGGCATCATGATCGGTGCGGTCAAGGGATAAGCTTCCGTCCCCGCCGGGAAGCGCAAGAAAGGTGATGAGCCGTGCGGAAGCGGCTTTATCATAAAACAAGAAAAGGAAAAGAAAAAGAAAGAGGGAGGTACTAAAGTGAAGAAAAAGTTGTTAGCAACCTTATTGACAGCTGCCATGGTCGTATCCTGTATCACTGGCTGCGGTTCCGGCAGCGGTGACACCGGTTCGGCCGGCGGTTCGACCGGCGGTTCTGCCACCACGACGGATACCGGTTCTTCGTCCGCATCTACGGATACCGGAAGCGGAGATGCCGCTGCATCCGGCGATGCGATGGTCATCGAGATCTATGACGTGGCTGCGAACTACCAGGGCATGCAGACCGGTTGGTTCCAGAAGGTCGTCAAGGATCGTTTCAACATCGAACTGAACATCATCGCTCCGCAGGTAGCCGGTGATGCCATCTACCAGACCCGCGCTTCCAGCGGCAACCTGGGTGACATCGTGATCCTGGATGCGACCGATTTCAAGGATTGCGTGGCAGCAGGCCTGATCAAGGACATTTCCGCAGAGTATGCGAACACCACGAATCTGAAGCAGTATGACGAGCAGATCCAGACCCTGAACAAGGGGATTGAAGGCATTGCGGACGGTGCGATCTACGGTATCCCTACCGAGATGACCAACACCTCTCCCACCAGCGTAACGGATGAGAATATCTATTCTTCTCCTCTGCTGAGATGGGATCTGTACACCGAGCTCGGATGCCCGGATATCGCTGATCTGGATGGCCTTCTGGACGTTCTCGCTCAGATGAAGGAAGCTCATCCCACCAACGATGCAGGCGATCCTGCTTATCCGTTCTCTCTGTGGCCTGACTGGGACGGCGGCGACGGTATGCTCGGTATCGCCAATGTCGTACAGCTGACCACCTGGTACGGCGAGAAGATCAAGGGTTCCGCTATCGTCAAGCCCGACGATACCATGATCTCCCTGACCGACAAGGCAGGTTCCTACTATCGCATCCTGAAGTTCCTCAACAAGGCATACAGAATGGGCCTCGTGGATCCCGATTCCGCTACGCAGGATTGGAACTCCGCATGCGCTAAGATGAGCGCAGGTCAGGTTTATCTGATGTGGTACAGCTGGCAGGTCGGCTTCTGGAACACTCAGGAGAGACTGGACAACGGCACGGCATTCATCTTCATCCCTGTCAAGGATCAGCTCTACTATGCTGATTCCGACAGCTACTACGGATCCGGCCGTGTATGGGGCGTAGGTTCCGGCGTTGATGGCGAAAAGTATGAGACCATCATGAAGTTCCTTGACTGGTATGCATCTCCCGAAGCTCTGGAGTTCCAGCATGCAGGGATCGAAGGCTTCAACTATGTCAGAGGCGAGGATGGCAAGTTCACCCTGATCAACGACAATGCGCTGATGGACAACCTTCCCGTTCCCGAGGAGTGGGGCGGCGCAGGCTACTCCGATGGTAACAATGCCATCAACCAGTGGATCGTAGCAGCTCTGTCCACCAACCCGAACACCGGTGAGGGCTATGCATCCAAGTTCTGGAGCTCCTACAAGGAGTCCACGATGACCCAGATGAAGAAGGACTGGAGCGCGAAGTTTGGCGCTACGGATCCCGTTGACTACATGAAGAAGAACGGCGTTCTGAACGTAAGCCCGAACGTATCCGTATCTCTTCCTTCCGATACCGCTGATATCTCTGTTATCCGTAACCAGTGCAACGAGGCCATTTGCGACGCTTCCTGGAGAATGATCTTCGCAGAGTCCGATGAGCAGTTCGATGCAATGTGGGACGAGATGGCTGCGCAGATGGACGGCTTCGGATTCCAGGATCTGCTTGCATTCGATATGGCGAAGGAGCAGATCGAGATCGATGCCAAGAAGGCAGCGAAATAATTTCATTTGATTTCTTTCGAGGGGGACCTTAGGAAAGAGGAAGCGGGATTTCATATCCCGCTTCCTTTTGTTTTGTGATACAATAAAGTGTCATGATAATCACCAAAAGTACACGGAGTGTGAGCGATGCCCCGCAGAGGCTTAAACGAAGAACGGAATAATAATTTTATCCTGCAGGCGGGCATTCTGGCGGCAGCCGGGATCATCAGCAGCATCATCGGGCTCCTTTACCGGGGGCCTTTGTCCGGTGTCATCGGAGATCTCGGCCTCGGCTATTATCAGTCCGCGTACGCATTCTATACCATCATTCTGCTGGTTTCTTCCTACAGCATTCCATCCGCGATTTCCAAGGTGATCGCCCAGAAGCTGGCGCTTCAGGAATACAAAAACGCGCATCGCTTTTTCCTGGGCTCGCTTTATTATGTGCTGGTCGTAGGTGCGGCCGCGAGCCTGCTCCTCTTTTTCGGGGCGGGCCTCTTTGTGGAGGATGCGGCGATCCCGGTGCTGCGCGTCTTTGCGCCGACGATCTTTGTCTACGGCGTGCTCGGCGTCCTGCGGGGGTATTTCCAGGCACACAAATCCATGGTGCAGACCTCCCTCTCCCAGATCATCGAGCAGGTGGCCAACGCGGTGGTCTCTGTCGGAGCGGCGATCCTGCTGATCCGGCATTTTATGGGCACGATGGAGGTTCCGGCGGACGAGGCCGGGCAGGTGACCCGTGCCGTGTACGGTGCCATGGGCCGCGCGCTGGGCACCGGGGTTGGTGTGCTGGTGGCCCTGATCTTCATGTTCATCGCCTATCGCGTCAGCCGTCCGATCATCATGGACCGCATCGCGGAGGACATGCATGAGGAGCGGTCCGAATACCGTGAGATCATCCGCACGATCACCCTGACGGTGACGCCCTTTATCCTGAGCACGGCCATCTACAATCTGTCCGCTTCCCTGAATACGAAGATCTATACGGACGTTTATCCGGAGCTTCTTTCCATCTGGAAGCAGAACGGATGGATGGACGGGATCTTAGGAAAAATGCGCCTTCTTTCGGTGGACCGGATCAGTATCACCAGCCGCTGGGGTGCCTTTTCCTCCAAGGCCCAGATCATTTCCAACATTCCGATCCGCTTCGCCTCGGCCATGGCCTCCGCCATGATCCCTTCGATCGCCCAGCTGGCGGCCGCGCGGGAGTATAGCGTTGCCCGCGGCAGGATCCGCCTTGCGATGAAGGTCACGATGCTGATCGCCATTCCCTGTGCCGTCGGGCTTTTCGTCTTCTCGGGGCCGATCATCCTGCTGCTCTTCCCGAGCTCTGCGGGGAATCTGGAGATGGTGCAGCGCTCGCTGATGGCGCTGTCGATCTCGGTGATCTTTTATTCGGTATCCACGCTGAACAGCTCGATCCTGCAGGGCCTGGGCAAGGTGAATACGCCCATGTGGAATGCGGGGATCGCGCTGATCGTCCAGACGCTGGTCGCGATCGTGCTGCTCCTTTTTACGCCGCTGGATGTCTTCAGCATCGCGATCGCCAACACGGTCTATTCCGGCCTGATGGCGTATCTGAACCAGCGCTCGGTCAGCCGGGCGGTGGGCTACAGTCAGGAGCTCAAGCGCACCTTCGTCCTGCCGCTTGCGGCGTCGGTTCTGATGGGGATCGTATCCTACGGGCTCTACCGCCTGATCCTGCTGGGGACGAAATCTCCGCGCATCAGTGTGATCCCGGCGATCTGTGCCGCGGTGCTGCTGTATTTTGTTTTCCTGCTTCTTCTGAAAGCCGTGCGGGAGGAGGAGCTCCGGCATCTGCCGAAGGGCGCGTTCCTCGTGCGTATGGCGAAGAAATGCCACCTGCTCTAGAAAGGCGAGAAAAAGGAGAGACTTATGAAAAAAAAGATGCTGGTACTGATCCTGGGAATCCTGCTGACCGGGTGCGGCTCCGCGCAGCCCTCCGGAAGCGGCGCAGTGCCGGAAGATCAGACGCAGGTGACGGAGCAGGCGCCCTCCGGTGAGGCGCAGTCAGGCGGGGAGACCTCTGCAGCGGAGGCTTCCGTGCAGTCGGAAGCCGCATCTTCACCGGAAGGTGCTTCCTCCGGCGAAGATGCGCAGGCTGCGGGAGCGGAAGAGGAAGCGCAGGCAGCAGATCCGGATACCGTCGGGAAAGAACTGGCCGACCGGATTTTGACCGCGTCCGGCGCGGACGAATCCTCGCTCCATATGCTGACGGTCAGTGACTATGATCGCGATGGGGATTATGAAGCCTTTGCCGTGGTCGGGGAGACCGATGAAGAGATGGGAAGTCTGACGGGCGCCGTATGGTTCGCAGGGGATCCGGAGGCGGCTCCGGAGAAGCTGACGGAAGGGGAATTCTGGTTTCACCGGAGCGAAACGGGAGAGGAAGTGATCCCGCTGATCCGTTTTGACGCCGGGAGGGACTTTTTCTATATCGCTGACTGGTACGTGACCTCCGCTCCGATCGAGCTCTGGTCGGTCCGGGGAGATGCACCGAATCTATATTTTGCGGGGCTGTCCCTGGGAAGCTGGGATCCGGACGGCGATCTGGAACTGGTCGCCGACGGATATGACATGATCTGGGACAAAGAGATGGAAATGTTCATCGGCCACACCTGGAAGCCATACTATTTCCATTATGTCCCGGAGGATGACGCGATCCTGGCCTACAAGATGCATCCGATCACCGCGGAAGAGGTAAAAGAAAAAGTCGGCCGGGATCTCGTTGCGGAGATCGAAGCGGCCGGCTATACGGTCGGTGAGATGCTGTATCATGAGAACGGCATCGTGCATGTAAATTACACGATCGAAACCGATACAGATATCACTTACTGCAATGTGAATTTCGACACGAGGACGAAGCAATTCCTCTCCTTCGAAGGAACATCCGATGACTGGTCCCCGGAGGAAACGGGCTTTGGCGGAAGCTACAGCCCGGAGGACTGAGCGGAGCGCATCCACCGTCCTTCCCTTCCCGGTCAGCCGTCCTTCACTTCCCGGATCCCGGAGATGTCGCTGCTTATTGCCATGGAATAATTTGTGTAATAGACGACGAAGCCCGGTTTGGCGCCGGCCGGCTTTTTGACCTCCTTGCGCCGCACATAATCGATTTCCACCTTTTCCTGCTCGCGTCCCTTCGAGTAATAGGCAGCCAGGCGCGCTGCTTCCTCGAAGGTGCGATCGGGGATCTCCTCGGCTGCCCCGCCGACTGCCTTCGACCGCAGGATCACGTGGGAGCCGGGGATTTTTTTGGCATGGAACCACCAGTCGCCGCCCTTCGCGAAGCCGAAGGTCAGGGCGTCGTTCTGGAAATTGTTCTTGCCGACGTAGATATCGTAGCCGTCCGAACTGATGTAATGGAACGGCTTGCTGGTCACCTTCTCGCGGCGCTTTCCGCCGGCAGAGCGCAGATATCCGCCCGCGACGAGCTCCTGGCGGATCTCTGTCAGATCCTCCTCGCTGCGTGCGATGTCGAGGCTGGTGAGAATGGACTCGAGGTGCCGGATCTGGGCCTCGACCTCGACGGTCAGCTCCGAGAGCGCCTCGTAGGTGCGCTTTAATTTGCCGTAGCGGTCAAAATATTTTTTCGCGTTCTCGATCGCGGTCAGGTCCGGATCGAGGGGGATCGTCACTTCCTCATTCGTGTAATAGTTCGTGCAGGTAAGAGACTTTGCCCCCGGTTCCGCTCCGTAGCCGTAGGTATTGAGAAGCTCGCCGTAGATGCGGTATTGCTCGCGCTTTTCCGTGTCTCGCAGCTGGGAAAGCTGCAGGTCGTATTTTTTCACGTTGCGCTCAAGGGCGGTCTGCACGATGTGGCGCAGGTCCGAGGAGCGCTGGCGGATGCGGGTGACGATGTTCTTCTCGCGGTAGTACCGGTAGAGGACTTCGGAGATCGTTAGAGGGCCGCCGGAGGAAGCCGGATCCGTCGCATCCGTATCCTGCACCTGCTGCCGCTCCGTCACGGTGGTAAACGAGCCTCCCTCGTAGAGCCGCAGCGGCACGGCGGCATATTCCTTCGGCGCCTTGCCCTCGTAGATGATGCAGGGCGCGTAGTCCGCCTCGCTTACCCGGTTTTGCAGCTTTCGCGCCGCCTCCCACAGCCTGTGATACTCCTCCGGGCCGAAGGCCGCGGTGGCAAGATCCCCGTCGAGCTGCGCTTCGAAGCACAGCTCCTGCGCCATGCAGGGCGAGATGCCGGTGTAGCTGCCGTAGATGGCCTTGTAGAGCGGCATAGGGCGACTTCCCACCAGCTGCGTAAAGTCCGCCTCCTGCGCCGAAAGCAGATCTGCCTTGTCCTGCACCTGCGGGATAAAATACGGCTTGCCGGGCAGTACCTCGCGCACGGAGCTGACCGCCGCCGAGACGCGGTGGATACTGTCGATGATCCGGTCCGATGCGTCCGTGAAGATCAGATTGCTGTGCTTTCCCATGAGCTCGAAGATCAGAAAATGCCGACAGGGATCGCCCATCTCGTCGAGGTGCTCGACCTCGAAGCGCAGGATCCGCTCGAGACCGGGCTGGGTCACGGACGCGATGCGCCCGCCCTGCAGATGCTTTCGCAGCAGCATGCAGAAAACCGGAGCCGTCATCGGACTTTGTTTGTTTTCTTCCGTCAGATAGACCAGGGGAAGCGACGGGTCCGCCGAGAGCAGGAGCCGGTAAGTATCCCCTTCGTTTTTGATCGTGAGCAGCAGCTCGTCATTTTCCGGCTGGGCGATCTTGGAGATCCGTCCGCCGACCAGCGCCCCGCGCAGCTGCGCGGCCACCGCTGCCATTGTGATTCCGTCAAAAGCCATAGCATCCTCCGCTAAAAATTTCTCACTCACTATACCACAGAGGCGTCCGCTTTTTCCACCCCGCGCGCATACGACCGACGGGGGAAAAGGGATTGCAAGCCCCTGTGGATTGGGGTAAACTAATACGTGTTGTGCCTTCCCGGAAGTCTTCGGAAGGCAGATAAACCGTAATCTCTGTCAGGAGTAACCACATGGAAAAAATCGATACCGAAGGGATTCTCTCCGCAGTGGAGCAGGATCTGGAGGAAAGAGGACTGAAGCTGGAAGATACCTCTTTCAGAGGGGATAAGGAGCACGGGTTCCGGATCTCCGATGACTGGAAGCAGGGCGTGGATGTGGAGCATATCATGGAGGAGATCCGCGAAGATGTAAGCAGGAGCGGATACAGCTACCGTGAGATGACCCGCGCACGCAGACTGGCGAATCTGGACGCCAACGAGGAATACGGATACGATGAGGCCTTCTTCGGCTCCAAGGTGGACGGGATGCGCACCAACTGGAGAAATCCGATCTATTTCCCGTACAAGGGGAACCCGGTCAAGGTTTTTTTCCAGACGCTTATAAGGAAAATAACGGCCTCCTCCTTCTACTTT
>JAFYEE010000128.1 GCA_017544405.1 Lachnospiraceae bacterium | reverse complement strand
GGATATCCTCGGTGGTATCATCCTGATCGCGGTCGGCCTCGAGATCCTGCTCAGCGCGCTTCTGTAAGGCGGGCGCGGTATGAAGCGACATAATAACACATAAGGAAAGAAAAGCGGGCTGATCATAGTCCGCTTTCTTTGAAAAAAGAGAAGTCCCAAGTGGCACAGACACGGATTTCTTTCGCGCGGAGGGAAGTATGGAAAAATTATATTTTGCATCGGATTATCAGGAGGGGACGCATCCTGAGATCTTAAAGCGCCTCACCGAGACGAATCTGGAGAGCACCTCCGGATATGGCACGGACGAATACAGCGAGCATGCGCGGGAGTTGGTGCGGGAGGCCTGCGAGGCGCCGAATGCGCAGGTACAGTTTCTCGTCGGCGGGACGCAGGTGAATGCAGTGATGATCTCAGCGATGCTGCGCAGCTACGAGGGCGTGGTATCCGCGACCACCGGGCATGTCGGCGGACATGAAGCCGGCGCGATCGAGTACACGGGGCATAAGGTGCTGACGATCCCGGGTGTCTGCGGCAAGATCCGCGCCGAGGACCTCGAGCAGTACCTGACGGACTCCTTTGCGGACGGCAATCTGGATCACATGGTCCATCCCGGCATGGTCTACATCTCTCAGCCGACGGAGTACGGAACCCTCTACTCCCTGGCGGAGCTCGAGGCGATCCGCGGCATCTGTGACCGATTTGGGATCCGCCTCTACCTCGACGGCGCGCGGCTGGCCTATGCCCTTGCCTGCAGGGAAAATGATGTGACGCTTCCGGATCTGGCGCGCCTGACCGATGCCTTCTACATCGGCGGGACCAAGTGCGGCTGTCTCTTCGGGGAGGCCGTGGTGATCCCGGATCCAGCTCTCATCCCGCATTTTTTCACTATCGTAAAGCAGCATGGCGCGCTGCTTGCCAAGGGGCGCATCGCCGGACTGCAGTTTGAGACGCTTTTTGCGCAGCGGGAAGGCGGCAGACTCTATGATCGCGTCGGGGAGCAGGCGCTGGCGGCGGCGGAACGGATCCGCGCGGCGTTGAAGGAAAAGGGATACCGCTTTGCGATGGAAAATCCGACGAACCAGATTTTTGTCGTCATGGATCATGCGAAGCTGGAGCGCTTCGGAGCGCAGGTGGAATACAGCTTCTGGGAGAAGGCGGGCGAGAACGAAAGCGTGATCCGCATCGCGACCTCCTGGGCGACGGCGGACGAAAATGTAGACAAACTGATCGAACTGCTTTAAGCGTACAGCATCTGCAAAAGCAGACAAAGGGATCGCCCTGCATTAAGCGAATCGCACCAGCATAGGATGATAGGATGAACAGAACCCTCCGGACCGGACAGCCGATCGGGAGGGTTTTTCCTGTGCTTTCCTGCGAAAAACCGGTGCGGATGAAATGGTCAGCCCTTAGCAAAAAATAAGAAGAACCGCGGACCGGGCTGTGCTAGTATGTAGGAAAGGATCTTATTTCTGACAAAAGCGGACAAACACACCGAAAAGGAGACGCTATGGAACTGATTTTCAGTAAGGACAGGAAGGTTCGATTAACCTATGAGGAGACGGCATGGCCCGGGGTGAAACGTGTGGCGGGCAAGGTGGCCGGCGATCTGGAGCTGGTCTTCGGAAACGTGCCGGAGCTGCGCATGCTCCCGGAGAAGAGCGATCCCGTATCCCTGCGCAGCACGGATGCCACCAGGGTATTTGCCGGAACGATCGGACGGAGCGATATCCTGGATCATCTGGCGGATATCATCCCCGAGATCGAGCAGCTGCGGGGCGGATATGAGCGGTACGGATTTTTCCTGCGCACGCTCCCGGGAGAGACCATGCCGACCCTGGTCATCGCGGGAAGTGATAAGCGCGGCACGATCTACGGTCTGTTCCATCTGTCGGAGCTCTTGGGCGTATCTCCCTGGGTGTATTTTGCGGATGTGCTGCCCGCGCGGAAGGACAAGGTGGTCCTGACGGAGCGGGACGAGCTTGTATCCCGGGAGCCCAGCGTTCGTTACCGCGGATTTTTCATCAACGATGAGTGGCCGTCCTTTGGCAACTGGACCTTCCGGCATTTTGGCGGGTTTACGGCCGAGATGTACGACCATGTCTTTGAGCTGCTCCTTCGCCTGAAGGGGAACTATCTCTGGCCCGCGATGTGGACGTCCAATTTTTCCTGTGACGGACCGGGCCTGGCCAATGCGGAACTGGCGGACGAATACGGCGTCGTGATGAGCAATTCCCACCATGAGCCCTGCCTGCGCCACAGCGAGGAATGGGACCTGGTGAAGGGCGAGGATACGCCTTACGGGACGGCGTGGAATTTTGACCGCAACAAAGAGGGCCTGACCAATTACTGGCGGGACGGCTTAAAGCGAAACGGCCGGTTCGAGAATATCATCACGATGGGCATGCGCGGCGAGCGTGACAGCGAGGTGCTCGGACGCACGGCCACCCTGAAGGAAAATATCGACTATCTGAAGGAAGTCATCACGACACAGAATCAGCTGATCCGCGAGACGATCAGCGAGGATCTGAATTCCGTTCCCCGCATGCTCGCCATCTACAAGGAGGTCGAGGATTATTTCCAGGGGGATGACACCGCGGAGGGCCTGAAGTCCTGGCCGGAGCTGGATGGCATCACCTGCATGCTCTGCGAGGACAACCAGGGCAATATGCGCTTCCTGCCGGAGCCTGCGATGAAGGATCGCAAGGGCGGCTGGGGCATGTATTATCATTTTGACTACCACGGGGATCCCGTTTCCTATGAGTGGATCGGTAGCACGCACCTGCCCAAGGTCTGGGAACAGATGGGACAGGCGTACGAGTCCGGGATCCGCGAGATCTGGATCGTCAATGTCGGCGACTTAAAGCCCCAGGAGCTTCCCCTGTCTTACTTCCTGGATCTGGCTTACGACTTTGACAAATGGGGCACGAAGGCGCCGAATACGACGGATCTCTACCTGAAGCAGTGGACCCGGCAGCAGTTCGGGGACGTGCTCTCCGAGGAGCAGCTGGCGGATACCGAGCGGGCGCTGGACGGATACACCTGGCTGAACCATATCCGCAAGCCCGAGGCGCAGTATCCCGAGGTCTATCACCCGGTGCATTACGGCGAGACGGACGCGGTGCTGCGCTATATCACGGAGCTGTCGGAGCGCTCCGGGGAGATCCAAAAGCTCCTCGAGAGCGGCAGCGAAGAACAGAAAAAACGGGCGGATGCCTACTTCCAGCTGGTCACCTTCCCCGTGCAGGCCACGGAAAATCAGCACCGGATGATCCTGCTCGCCGGCCAGAACCGCCTCTATGCGGAGCAGGGCCGGACCCTGGCCAATGCGCTGGCGGCGCAGATGGAGGAGTGCTACGAGCGCGAGATCCGGCTGCGGGATGCCTACATGGCGCTGGGCGGCGGCAAGTGGGACGGCATCATGCTCTCGGAGCATATGGGCTTCTGGCACTGGAACGAGGAGGAAAATCGCTATCCTCTGCGTCATATGGTATGGGCCGCGCGCAAAAAGCGCCTGATCGTGACCCTTCCCGGGCAGGAAGCGTCCACCATGGGTGGCGACTGGACGCGGAGACCGCTCTATGTCACCGAATTTTTAAAGCCTGCCGCCTTGCAGGCGAAGGTTCTTCTGGAAAATGCCGGTGCGGAGGAAGTCGCCTGGATGACGGAGTCGGACTGCACCTGGCTGAAGATCTTCCCGGAGGAAGGACTGTTGGTCCCGGCGAAGGGACAGGAAAATGAGACCGCACCCGAATGCCTGGGCGAGATCACGCTCCTGCTCGATCCGAAGGCGCTTCGCAGAGCATGGGAGGAGAGCGGATCCGAGGACCGGTATCTTCGCACGGAGGTTGTCCTGCGCACCCAGGGACGTATGGTACGGGTGGAGGTACTCGCCTGCGCTTATACGGAGGAGGAGCGCGCGGATGCGCATTTTGTCCCGGTATTGCCCGAAAAATGGCAGCGGGAGGTTCACCCCGGCTCCTTCCGGAGTGCTGTCCCCGCCTTTTTGCCCGTCGATCCCGGCGATGATATCGGGCTTGCCATCGAAGCGGATGAGACGGAAGCGCTCGAAGCGACCGCTGATGGCTGCTGGCAGGTTCTGAAAGATCTCGGAAAATACAATGCCGCGCTCAAGGCCTTCCCGGTCTGCACCTCCTTTACCCCCGGAGAGAATGCGCCCTGCGCGACCTATGCCTTTACGCTGCCGCAGGATGGCGAGTATACCCTCACGATCCTCACGGCTCCGTCCAATCCAACTGATGCTGGAAATCGTCTCCGTTTGGGAGTAAAATGGAAGAACGGAGACCTTTTGATCGCCGATACGGTGCCCGCGGATTTCCGGAGCGGGAAAACCTCCAACCTTCCCTGGTCGGAGGGCGTCATGAATCAGATCCACGTTACGAACCTCACCTTCCGGGGACAGGCGGGCCGAGGCACCGTCCGCATCTATGCGGGGGATCCCGGCATCGTGATCGAACGTATCCTGATTCGCAGCAGCGCATCGCCGTGGGCGAGAGGTTATATCGGACCGCTCCCGGCACGCTTACGCTAAGTATATAATGACTAAGTGCAAGTGATACATGTATGCATTAAGTATGTATGCCAAAGAGCCATGGTTCGGAATTCTCCGAACTGTGGCTCATTTTTTTGAAATCATATTTGCTGGTAGCCAAATCATATTCAACAACAAGAATTGCCTTTTCTGACATCGCCAGAATACAAGCATGCGGCAGCAAATATATACTCTGCGGGACGTCCGGAACGCCGGTCCTTGGCTCGCGTACTGTGCGAGCCTAGTACCGCTGCGAGAGGCCTTATCCAAATGCTTCGCATTAGGATTGGCGACAGCGCATCCCGGAGAGCAAAATATGCCGGCACAGGCGTAGACAGTAATAACTACACTTATTTCACGGGGGAAACATGAAACATTTATTCAACGATGACTGGACTTTTCTGAAAACACCGCTCGGCACCGACCTGGCTTCCCTGGATACCGCGTCCTTTGCCGAGGTCCGCATCCCGCACGACTGGCTCATCTACAATACCGACGCCCTCTACGAGGACGCCACCGGGTGGTACCGTAAGGTCTTCCCTCTGGGCAAGGAGTACGGCAAACGCT
>JAFYEE010000127.1 GCA_017544405.1 Lachnospiraceae bacterium | reverse complement strand
CAGCAGCATGTATTTGAAGATCTTCTTCTGGAAGTCCGAGGTCTGATCGGCCGTCTTGATCATATAGTCCTGAAGGGCCAGCGAGATCTCCCCGGAGGTGGCATATTTTTCATTCAGCTCCAGCCTGGAGGTGTCGATCCAGTTCTTTGCGATGCAATAGTCAAGATATTCGCCCAGGGAGATGGTCTCCTCCTGGGTCCATGCGATGTAGGTGCTGTCATTTACATCGATCGCGTCCGTGATGATTACATTGTTTTTCTGCAGCAGGGAAACCAGATTGCTCTGATACACCTGGTATTCCAGCGGAAGATCCACATAGGGCGTCCGCGTATCACGGATCTCGGTCAGCAGCGTATCATAGACCCGGGCTTTGTATTCTTCGTACAGCGCCTGCACTCTCCGCTCGTTCTCCTTTGCGCCCGGGTCTGCAAAATGGCGGTAGTTCAGGATATTGTTGTCGATCGTCGCAAAATAGACATCATAGATCGGAATCTTGATCTCGGAGGACGTGGCGCCGGACGTATCTTCCTTGGCGTCGATGATCTTGGAGGAGATCAGACCGGCCAGCTTCTGCTCGAGGATCTGGTAGACGGCGATCGTCAGATCGTGATCGATCGTAAGATACACATCATTGCCGGCGGAAGGCTCCTGGCGTTCGAGCACGGAGATCACCTTGCCGGTGGTATCCACCATCACGCGCTCAAACCCCTTCTGCCCCTGAAGCGTGGTCTCCATGTAGCTTTCAATTCCGCTCTTGCCGACCACATCGGTGACGGAATAGCTGTCGGCTGCTCTTCCTTCCGATACCGCGAGTTCATTGAGACTGTCGATCTCATCGGAGGAAATCTTGCCCGTATATCCGAGCAGATGGGCAAAATAAAAGCTGTCGACGTATTTCCGGACCGTATCCTCCTCAATGGACACGCCCGGGAGCTGATCCGCATTCTCCATCAGGACCGCGACGGTCTCGTTGGAGATATCCGAAGCGATGATGGTTCCGATGTATTTGCGGAAGGCGGTCTGGCTCATGGCAAAACGCACATTGATGAGTCCCAGCCACTCTTCCCTGGTCAGACCCTCCCCGGGCTGCCAGCTGGCCTTGTCATCGGGGTCCGCGTAGGAACCGATGGCATAATGATACCCTTTCCCGGTGGGGCGACTGAGATACTCCATGACCTCGGTCGGAGTGGAGGCCTTCTCCTCATCCGTCAGATCCTCCGTGTAGGCGTGATCGTAGATATCCGCGAGAAAACGCATCAGCTGCGCTCCGCTGACCGAATAGGCAAAGCGTCCGTCCTCGTCGAGATAGATCTTGAAATCCATGTTGATGCTGTCCCCGTTTTTCTCCACCATGTGGATCAGGGAGACGATCATCTCATTGAGCGCGGCATTCTTCTTGCTTCCGGTCTCAAAGGTGTCCTCGATCTTGACCGAATAGGCCAGCTCGCTGTACGCGAGCAGATTTCCGTTCCGGTCATAGATATTGCCCCGCGTGGCCGCGAGATTGCGCGTCTTCTCCTGCTCCAGGACGAAATTGTCCAGATACTCCTGTCCGTGCAGGATCTGCAGCGTAAAGCAGCGATGGATCAGAACCCCGGCCAGCACCACGATCACAAGGTAAAAAAGGGTCAGCCGACTGGTAAATATATTGATAAGCCTGTCTTTTAATTCTTCCAGCACAGCGATCAGTTGCTCCTGTTTTCACGTTTCTCAAAGATCTTGTACAGTCCCAGCAAGATCGGATACAGAATCAGTCCGGCCAGGATCGTATAGAGCATCTCCGGCAGGATCACATGTCCGAGATAATACGGAAAGTTCAGCTTTCCGCGCATCAGAAATTCAAAAATATAAAACAAAATCCCGTAGGACAGGTCGCTCAGAAGGATCAGCCCCATCGGAAGCCGTACATCTTCCGGATAGAACATGCCGCAGAACTGTCCGTTCAGATACCCCAGATACAGCAGGATCAATGCGTTTAATCCGATGAAATCCAGGAAAAAGATGTCCATCACCAGTCCGCAGACAAAGCCGATGACCATCCCGTAGCGCTCTCCGTACAGAATGCCGTACACACTGACGAAAAAGACCATCAGGTTCGGGACGATCCCTCCGAGACTGATGCGGGGAAAAACGCTGCATTGCAGCAGAAATCCAAAAAATGTTATGACAATGATCAGTATCTTTTTCATCCTATCATTCCTGTTCACCCAGATCTTTTTGATCCGTGATGACCAATACAACGCTCAGATGCTGAAAATCGACCACAGGGGTCAGCTCCCCGGATTTGGTCAGATTGTTGTTGTCCCAGCGGATGGATTCCACATAGCCGATCAGAAGACCCGGCAGGTATTTATCGGAAATCTGGCTGGTCACGATCTTATCCCCGGCGCGAACCGTACCGGTGCTGTCGCTGAGCTGGGAAAAACGGATCTTGCCGGACTGCATCAGCTCGAGATCCCCTGACACGATCAGGGTATCGCCGGTGGCAAGGATCTGGCCGCTTACGTTGGTTCCGTCGGAAATGATGGACACCACCCGGGCCCAGTTCGGACCGACCGCCGTGATGCGGCCCACGAGTCCGCCTCTTGCAATGACATTCATGTCAACTTCGAGGCCGTCGCTGGTTCCCTTGTCGATGAGGAAGGAGGTGAACCAGTTCCCCGTATCCTTCCCGATGACTCTGGCGCCCACCTTATCGTAGGAATCGTACTCATCGCTTAGAAGAAGCAGATCCCGCAGCTCGTTCAACTCATATTTTTCCTGGTTGAGGATCGTGTTTTCCTCGGTCAGATCATCGAGCTGCTCGCGAAGGAGCGCGTTCTCTTCCAGGAGACTCTCCACGGTCCGAAGCTGATCGCGGCGATTGCTCATCCACTCTCCGATCCGGCCGATCCCCTTCTCAAAGGGCACGACAATATAACCTACCGCGCCGTGGAACGGACCGTCAAAAAGCGGTGTTCCGTAGGTAAGGATCATCAACAGTATGCAGATAAAAGTGAAAATAAGGAGGAGATATTTACCGGGTATCGTAAATTTCTCCCCCTTAGGCTTTACTACCGGACTCATCTGCTCATTCCTTCCACAGGATATGCGATCTCCTGGAACCTGCTCTCCCGCAGGACTCTGGAAAGTCCCTCCACCGTGGTGGTGATCGGCTCATCGGCAATATTGACCTTCAGACCGGTCCCGTTCGCGATATCCTCCACCAGATGGCTTACCTGGCTGGCACCGCCCGTCAGGAAGATCCCGTTCCGGTAGATATCCGCGCTCAGTTCGGGCGGAGCCTTCTCCAGAATCTGCTTGATATTGTCTATGATCGCCCGGAAATGCTCCTCCAGGGCCTTTACGATCAGCTTGGTCGGAATCTCGCGCTCCACCGGAAGACCGGTCACGATATCCCGTCCGAACACCACGGCGCCGCGGCCTTCCTTCTCGAGATCCTTCAGGGAATTCTTGACGGATTCGGCGGTTTTGCCGCCGATCAGCAGCCCGTACTCGGCGCGCACGGCATTGCGGATCGCATCGTCGAATTTCAGTCCGCCCACCTTGATGAGCTTGCTCAGCACGATTCCGCCGAGACTTAAGATGGAGATCTCGGTGGTCTCGAAACCGACATTGACAACGAAGGTACCCTGGGAGGTAGTGACATCGATGCCCATGCCCAGACCGTCCGCCACGGCCTTGTCCACGACGAGGATCTTGTGCGCCTTGACACCCGCTTCCTTGAGCAGGTCCAGGAAGGCTCTCTTCTCCACGTCCGTCACATCGGTGGGAACCGCGATCAGAAAGTCCGCAGGCTTGATCGCGCCGTCCTGCAGGTCGGAAATCATGTATTTTACGACCGTCTCCATATTTCCCAGATCCGAGATCACGCCGTTCGAAAGCGGAAAGGAAATCTCGATATTGGCCGGTGTCTTCTCATACATATCAAACGCGGAATCACCGTATGCGAACAGATCGGTGCCGTTTTTGATGGCGATCATATTCTTCTGTACCATGATCTGATCGGTGGCGTTGGAATAGATCTTGATATGATTGGTCCCCAGGTCGATACAAAATGCGTTGGCTGCCATAAAACGTACGGGGTTCTACCCCTCTCCTTCCAGTAAATGCGATTCGAGAAAACTGGTATAACAGTTGTCTCCGATGATGATGTGATCGAGCAGCGGAATGTCGATCTCCCTGCCCGCCTTCCGAAGCCGCTGCGTGATCTCCCGGTCCTGCCGGCTCGGTGTGGGATCACCGCTCGGATGATTGTGCAGCAGAATGATCCCGACCGCCTGTGCCCGGAGCGCTTCGAGAAACACGCTTCGCGGGGATACAAACGAAAAATTGACGCCTCCACGCGAAATCTGCTTCGTACAGATCAGCTGCTGCTTGGCGTCAAAACATGCCAGAACAACGACTTCCGAAGGAAGGTGCCGTAGCTCCTCCATAAAGTAGGACGCGACGGACGCCGGATCGTGACAGGTAAGTCCTGATTTCGCGCGCGCCATGTGCAGACGCTTGGACAGCTCGGAGATGGCCTTGAGCTTCACCGCCTTGACTTCTCCGATCCCGGGGATCTGCATCAGATCCGCCACGGAAATATCCATGAGTCCCAGAATGCCCTCCCGGGGGTATCTTCCGAGGGATAGAACCTTCCCGGCCAGATCCATGGCGCTCTCACCGCGGGTTCCGGTGCGCAGGATGATGGCCAGAAGCTCCCGTTCCGTCAGGCTCTCCGGCCCGAAACGAAGGAAACGCTCATAGGGCTTTTCCTGATCTGCAGCTGCACTTCCAAATAATTCCTGATTCAATTGGTCTCCTTTCCCTTCTCCGGGGCAGGGACCTCTTACCGAATAAAACGATAGATCACAAAGGCGAGGATCATGCCGATCACTCCGGCGATGGTGATGTTGAAAACAAGGCCGAAGGTCAGCTGGATCAGTCCGAGATTCAGCTCCACCGGAGTCGTAAGTCCAAAGGTCCCTCCGTAATTCAGGAAGGTATCCGGAAAGAGCGATCCGATCAGATTGCCGAACACATAGCCGATCAAAATAAGTACAATCAGTATCCAGTCTACTTTTCTCACACTGTCCTCCTCATCCGGGCGTTTCGTGCCCGCGAAATGCCCGTCAGATTATTTTAGCACAAAACAAGTCCTCTATCCACCAGAGATTGGAAAGATTTCAGGATCCCGTATTTCCCGTGCGGCCAGGTCAGACCACCCTGAAAATAGACATTGTAGGGCGGCTTCAAGGGGCCGTCGGCGGAAAGCTCGATCGACGATCCGGAGACAAAGGCGCCGGCCGCCATGATGACCTTGGCATCGTAACCGGGCATGTCCCAGGGCTCGGGGGTGACATAGGAATCCACCGGTGCGGCTGCCTGGATGCCCTGACAAAAGGCCTCCAGAGCCTCGGCGCTTCCGAGTGTGATGGATTGAATGATATCATGCCGGGAGGCTTTGCTGTCCGGGAAGCAGGCAAACCCGTATTTTTCATACAGGCAGGCGGCAAAAATGGCACTCTTCATCGCGGAGGCCGTGACCGTCGGTGCCAGGAAAAAGCCCTGATAAAACGCGGGAAGGATGCCCAGCGAAGCGCCGACCTCCTTGCCCAGTCCCGGGGAAGTCAGGCGATAAGCTGCATTTTCAACGCATTCTCTGCGCCCTGCGATATAACCGCCGATGGGAGCCAGTCCGCCGCCCGGATTCTTGATCAGAGAACCGACGATCATGTCAGCTCCGACCTCCGAGGGCTCCCGAAGCTCGGTGAATTCCCCGTAGCAATTGTCCACCATGCACAGAATGTCCGGTTTCAGTTCTTTCAGAAAAGCGATCAGCTCGCCGATGCGCTCCACGGAAAGGGTCGGTCTGGTGGCATAGCCTTTGGACCGCTGGATCGTGGCAAGCTTTGTCTTCGGTGTGACCGCTTTGCGGATGCCCTCATAGTCAAAGGAGCCATCCTCCAGGAGATCTACCTGCGCATAGGTGACGCCGTACTCCGCGAGCGATCCCTTCGAGGGGCGGATCCCGATGACTTCCTCCAGCGTATCATAGGGCTTCCCTACAGGGCTTAACAGCTCGTCTCCCGGCCGAAGGTTACTCATCAGCGCGAGAGCCAGCGCATGGGTCCCGCAGGTAATCTGTGGCCGCACCAGCGCATCCTCGGTATGAAAGACCGAGGCGTAGACTTTTTCCAGCGTATCTCTTCCGATGTCATTGTAGCCGTAGCCGGTGGTCCCGAGAAGGCAGGCCTCACCGACCTGATTCTCCTGCATGGCCTTCAGGACCTTCAGCTGGCCGATCTGTGCGATCTCGTCGATCCGGTCAAATCGTTCCCGCAGGCCTTCGAGGATCTCCTCCCCGATGGTAAAAACCTGCTCGCTGATGCCCAGCGAACGGTATATTTCTTTCAGTTCCTTCATGTTTTCTCCTGAATGATTCCGCGATTTTGGAGCTGCGTAAGCATGGCCTTCAAAATCGCCTCTTCGTCGTAATCATATTCGTCTTTTTGGAAAAAGACCGTATCCGGCTCGCGCCGAAACCAGGTCAGCTGCCGCTTCGCAAAATGCCGGGTCCGGAGCTTGATCTGATAGACGGCTTCTTCGAGCGTGCACAAGCCCTCCAGATAGTCGTAGATCTCCTTGTATCCGAGAGCCTGCATGGAGGTTGCCTCCCTTGGGATGCCTTCCGCTTTCAGCGCCTTTACCTCTGCAAGAAGACCCGCTTCCATCATCTCATCCACGCGCCGGCCGATCCGTTCGTACAGGCGATCCCGCCGGTCACTCAGTACAAAATATGCATAATCATACGGGGAGGTTCTGGCAGCCTGTTCCCGGTTGTGCTCGGAGATCCTGCCGCCGGTCAGCCGGTGGTATTCGAGCGCGCGGATGACGCGCTTGCGATTGCCGGCCGGAATGGCCAGGGCTGCCTCCGGATCCGCCGCTTCCAGCAGTGCGTGCAGCGCATCGTTTCCTTCCCGCTCGGCCAGCAGCCGGAGCTCTTCGCGGTAGGCCGGATCGTTTTCCTCCCGGGAAAACTCCACATCCCGCAGCACGGCCTGAATATAAAAGCCGGTGCCGCCGACCAGGAACGGAATATGGTTCTTATGGTAGATCTCTTCCATCGCTTCCTTGCACAGCTCCTGAAACTTCAGCACATGGAAGTCTTCGTCCGGCTCCAGGAGGTCGATCAGATGATGCGGGACGCCGCACATCTCCTCCGGGCGGATCTTGGCGGAGCCGATGTCCATTCGGCGATAGACCTGCACGGAATCGGCGGAGATGATCTCCCCTCCGATAGCCTTAGCGAGCGCTATGGAAAGCTTTGTCTTGCCGGCTGCGGTGGGACCGGTGAGCACGACGAGTTTTTTCTTCTCTTCCATACTTCTCATTCCACAATCCGTTTGAACTTCTTCTCGAGCTCCGTCTCGCTCATCACGATGATGGTAGGCCGGCCGTGGGGGCAGTTGTACGGATTTTCCAGCGCAAGGAGCTCATCGATCAGCGCTTCCGCTTCGCGAAAAGAAATCTTATCGCCGCCCTTGACGGAGGCTTTGCAGGCCATGCCTGCGATTTTTTCCTCGATGACCTTGTAGCTGCCGCGGGTATTTCCATCCGCCAGCTCCTCGAGGACGCGCAGGAAAAGCTCGCGCTCCGAATGGCCGTAGAGATCGACCGGAACGCTGCGCAGCGCATATTCACTTCCGCCGAGGTGCTCCACCTCGAAGCCGATGTTTGTAAAAGCCTGCGCGTTTTCGAGATACATGCTCTCCTCCTTCGCCGTAAGGGTCAGGACGATCGGAGGAAGCAGGCTCTGGGAAAGCACGTTTTTCTCGCGGTATCGTTTCACCATGCGCTCATAATTGACCTTCTCATGGGCCGCATGCTGGTCGATGATCATCATCTTGCGCTCGTACTGGATGATCCAGTAGCATTCAAAGACCTGGCCGATGATCCGGAAGTCCTTCCGGTGCTCACGCGTCAGGATGCGGTCGGTAAACAGATTCGACTGCACCGGTACCGGTTCGGGCGCAGGTGGCAAGGCCGTCTCCTGCAAAGGGATCTCCGCTTTCTTTTGCATCGCCGGCTCCTGCGGAGGAACTTCAGCCGCAGTTTGTTTCACCGGCTCCGTGAAGGAAAAATCCTCTGTTTCGATGGTTACTTTCCCGGTCGCCTCCGGCCCTGTTTCCGTCGAGGCACCGGAGACGCCGTAGGAGCTTCCTTCCGCAACCATGGAAGGAACCGGCTTTTTCGGAAGGACCTCCTCTCTTCGCTTTCCTTCAAAGGGCTCCGGATTTTTCCCGGACTGCACCTCACGGATCGCCTGCTTTTCCCTTATCTTTCGCTCCGCGTCAGTCTCGAGGACATGTCCGGGGAGCATCTCGCGGCGCCTCAGCAGATCATGGATCTCCTCGGAGACGGTCGCGAAAAAGAGGTTCTGATCCTGGATGCGCACCTCCTGCTTGGTGGGATGCACATTGACATCCACGCGGTGCGGATTCAGGGTAAACAGCAGAAAGCAAAGCGGAAAACGGTGCAGCATCAGGTACTCGCGGTACCCCTCCTCGATGGACTTCGCGATGAGGTCGCTGACCACATAGCGGCCATTGACAAAATAGATCTCAAAATTGCGATTGGAGCGCACCAGCTCCGGCGTCCCTAAAAATCCCCGGATCCGGATGCCGGATTTTTCCGTGTCGACCGGAAGCAGCGCGGAAGCGACCTCCTTGCCGTAGATACGGTAGATCACTTCCTGCAGATTGCCGTTTCCCGAGGTGTGAAACCGGTTTTTGCCATTGACGGAGACCTGGAAGGAAATCTCGGGATGGGACAGCGCGATTCGCTCGAGCATATCGGAGATATAGCTTCCCTCCGTGTTGGAGGTCTTGAGGAATTTGCGCCGCGCGGGTGTGTTGTAAAAGAGGTTCCGGACGATCATCGTCGTCCCTTCCGGGGCCCCGATCTCGGAAAAGCTCTGCTCGTTTCCGCCGTCAATCTCCATCCGCGTCCCGGTCAGAGCATCCGGCGTCTTCGTGATGACCTCTACCTTGCTGACCGCGCAGATGCTCGAGAGCGCTTCCCCGCGAAACCCTAGGGAATTTAAATCCAGCAGATCGGAAGCATTTCGGATCTTGCTCGTCGCATGGCGCAAAAAAGCGGTGCGAAGCTCTCCGGCCGCGATGCCTTTCCCGTTGTCCGTCACGCGGATAAATTCGATCCCGCCGTCCTTACAGTCTACGGTGATGGCGGAAGCACCGGCATCGATGGCGTTTTCCACCAGCTCCTTGACGACGCTGGAAGGGCGTTCCACCACCTCTCCGGCGGCGATTTTGTCGATGGTTTCATTGTCCAGAACACGAATCATTTTTTCATCTCCTGTGCAGGGACCGCGCATCTATGGGGATTGGTTACTCTCCCGGCTTGTAGCGGTTTCGAAGCTTGCTCTGCAGGCGGTACAGCGTATTCATGGCATCGAGCGGAGTGAGCGTCGTGATCTCCACGTTCATCAGCTCTTCTATGACATCCTCGTCGGTTACGGTGTCAAAAAAGCTCATCTGTCCGAGGTCCACTTCGTCCATGGAGCGCACCTTGGTTCGTGGCGCCTGGCTGTTGTCCGCCACTGTGATCGCCTGGATCTTCTCAGTGATATCGTTGTCGGAGAGTTGATCCGCGATCTCCCGCGCGCGGTCGATGACCATGTCGGGCAAACCGGCCAGCTTGGCGACCTGGATGCCGTAGCTTCGGTCCGCGCCGCCCCGGACGATCTTGCGCAGGAAGACGATGGAATCGCCGGATTCCTTCACCGCAACGCAGTAATTGTTCACATTGTCGATCTTGCCCTCCAGCTCCGTGAGTTCGTGATAATGGGTGGCAAAAAGCGTCTTCGCGCCGAGGATTTTCCGGTTGCTGACATGCTCCACCACGGCCCAGGCGATGGCCAGTCCGTCAAAGGTGGAGGTTCCGCGCCCGATCTCATCGAGGATCAGCAGACTGTTCGGCGTGGCATTTCGCAGGATGTTGGAGACTTCGTTCATCTCCACCATGAAGGTCGACTGTCCGCTGGCCAGATCATCGGATGCGCCGACTCTGGTAAAGATCCGGTCCACCACGCATAGATTTGCCTTCTTCGCCGGGACAAAGCAGCCGATCTGGGCCATGAGCACGATCAGCGCCGTCTGCCGCATATAGGTGGACTTGCCGGCCATGTTGGGACCGGTGATGATGCTGACACAATTCTTCCCGCCGTCGAGGTAGGTGTCATTGGCGATAAACAGATCGTTCTCGATCATCTGCTCGACGACCGGATGCCGGCCCTCGGAGATGTCAATGACGCCCTTGGAATTCAGGGACGGACGCACATAGTGGTTCCGCTCGCTGACGAGGCTGAGCGATGCATAGACATCCAGCCTTGCAAGTGCCCGCGCCGTGCGCTGGATCCGTTCGATCTCCTGTGCGATGCTGTCCCGGATCTGACAGAAAAGGTCATATTCGAGACCGGTGAGCTTCTCTTCCGCGTTCAGGATCGTATCTTCGAGTTCCTTCAGACGCGCGTTGGTAAAGCGCTCCGCATTGGTCAGGGTCTGACGGCGGATATAGTCCTCCGGAACCTTGTCCTTATAGGAATTCGTCACCTCGTAATAGTACCCGAAGGCCTTGTGATATTTGATATGCAGCGTCTTGATGTCCGTGCGCTTCTGCTCGGAGGCTTCCAGCTCCATCAGCCAGGTCTTGCCGTCGTGCTTGGCCGTGCGCAGGCGGTCGATATCCTCGTCGAAGCCGTCCCGGATGATATCACCCTCGCGGATATTCAGCGGCGGTTCGTCCTGAATGGAGCGTTCAATCAGGGAGCAGAGATCCTCCATGGCGTCGATTTCTTCGCGGATGTCCGTCAGCTCCTCACAGTGGAAATCCGACAGCGTTGTCAGAATGGCGGGAAGCATGGAGACGGAGGTCCGAAAGGCGATCAGATCTCTGGGGTTGGCCGTCTTGTAAGTGATCCTGGACAGCAGGCGCTCGAGGTCATAAACCGGTCCGAGATACTCGCGGATTTCGTCGCGGCTCATGGGATTTTGGGATAATTCCTCCAGGGCATCCAGTCTTCGGAGAATCTGTTTTTCCTCGATGAGCGGCTGCTCGAGCATGGTGCGCAGGAGTCTTCCGCCCATGGCGGTTTTGGTCCTGTCCAGCACCCAGAGGAGGGATCCGCGCTTTTGCTTGTCACGAAGCGTCTCAGTGAGCTCCAGATTGCGTCTGGAGGCGGCATCCAGCAACATGTAACGGCTGGACAGATAGGGCGTGATGCCGGTGATGTTGGCGAGATCGTTTTTCTGGGTTTCTTTGAGATACCCCATCAGGGCGCCGGCGCTCAGCACGCCCAGAGGGAATTCATCGATCCCGAGCCCGATCAGGGAGCTGACATGAAAATGCTCCTTCAGAATGTTTTCACAGGCATGGTCATCAAAAAAATGAGGATCGAGCGCATCGATCGGTGCGTGCAAGGTCTCCCGCAGCACATCGATGGACTCTCCGCTCATCAGATATGCCTCGTTGCAGACGATCTCGCTCGGCTCGAATTTCATGATCTCATCGCGGAGTCTGGGGAGATCCTCAACTTCGGTCAGATAGAAATCCCCGGTCGTGATATCCGCGATGGACAGACCGATCTTCCCGTTTTCGTAGAAAATACAGAACAGATAATTGTTGCGGCTGGCCTCGAGCGCATTGGTATTCATATTGGTTCCGGGAGTCACAACGCGGATGACTTCGCGCTTGACCAGTCCCTTGGCCAGCTTCGGGTCCTCCATCTGCTCACAGACAGCGACCTTGTAGCCCTTGTTCACCAGACGGTTCAGATAGATCTCCGCCGCATGATAGGGAACGCCGCACATGGGGGCGCGCTCCTCCAGCCCGCAGGATTTCCCTGTGAGGGTCAGCTCCAGTTCCCGGGATACCAGCTTGGCATCCTCGAAGAACATTTCATAAAAATCTCCCAGCCGATAAAACAGAATGCAATCCGGATACTGCTTTTTCGTCTCCAGATAGTTCTGCATCATGGGAGTGACTTCAGATATTTCGGGCATGTCAGATCTTTTCTCCTAAATAATAAAATCCTTTGCAGGACGAAAGGCGCACGGGCACAATGCTGCCCACGAGGGATGCATCTCCGGGGAGATGTACGATGGTATTATTGGAAAGTCGTCCCGTCACCAGTCCTTCGGAGCTTTCGTTCACCTCTTCGATCAGGGCCTCCATGACCTGCCCCTCGTAGCGGGCGACGCGCTTTCTGGCGGTATCCTGCACCAGCTTCAGCACGCGGTCAAACTGCTCCTGGATAAAGCTCTCCGATACCTGCTCCGGATAATCCGCAGCGGGCGTGCCGGAGCGCTTGGAATAGATAAAGGTAAAGGCATTGTCATACTCCACCTGACGGATGACATCCAGGGTGTCCTCGATATCCCGCTCGGTCTCTCCCGGGAATCCGACAATGATGTCGGTTGTCAGCGCGATGTCCGGTATCTCCTCGCGGATCCGGAGCGCGAGCTCTAAGTACTGCTCCTTGGTATAGCGCCGGTTCATGCGGCGCAGGATCTCGGTGGAGCCGGACTGAAGCGGCAGATGCAGATGCCGGCAGATCTTGCTGCTCTCCTTCATCACGCGGATGAGATCCGGAGACAGATCCTTCGGATGGGAGGTCATGAAGCGGATCCGCTCGATCCCGTCGATCTCCTCCACCTGCGAAAGAAGCTGCGCGAAGGTAATGGGTTCGTCCAGGTTTTTCCCGTAGGAATTGACATTCTGTCCCAGCAGCATGATCTCCTTGCAGCCGTCCGCCGCAAGCGCGCGGCATTCCTTCAGGATATCCGCCGCCTCCCGGCTTCGCTCTCTTCCGCGGACATAGGGGACGATGCAATAGGTGCAGAAATTGTTGCAACCGAACATGATATTGACCCCGGACTTGAAGGGGTACTTTCGGCGGACCGGAAGGTCCTCCACGATGCGTTCCGTATCCTTCCAGATGTCAATGATCATATCCTCCTGCGACAGGCAGGATACCAGCAGCTCGGGAAAGCGGTAGAGGTTGTGGGTTCCGAAGATGAGATTCACAAAGCGATAGCTCTTCCTCAGCTTCTCCACGACCTGTTCCTCCTGCATCATGCAGCCACAGAGTGCGATCTTCATATGCGGATTCTTTTTCTTATAGCCGTTTAAGACACCGAGTCTTCCGTAGACCTTGAGATTCGCGTTCTCGCGCACCGTACAGGTATTGTACAGCACAAAATCCGCATGCTCATCCTCCGTCAGTTCATACCCGGCCTCCGCGAGGATACCCGAGATCTTCTCGGAATCCCGCGCGTTCATCTGGCATCCGAAGGTGACCACACAAGCGGTGGGTCTGCGCCCGAGCTTCTGCGTCAGATCCGTCACCAGTTTTTTTGCTTCCGACAGCTGCGAAAGCTGTCGTTCCATTTCCAGTCTGTCCTGTTCTTTCATACCATCCTCAAAGCCCGGTGCTTCCGAACCCACCGTTTCGGACACTCTTTACATCGTCATCTTCCGTGATCCCGTAGGGCAGAAAGATCCCCTGCAGTACACCGTCCCCGGCATGGATCTCCACGGTTTTGCCCTCGTTGGAATCGTTGGTCAGCTTCACAAAAATCTGACCCTCGTTGTCACTGTAATAATAGTCGCTGTCGATGATGCCGACCGTATTGTTCAGCTGCAGGCGGTATTTGAAGCCCAGGCCGCTGCGCGGGAACATGCACAGCACCCAGTCCTCGCGCATGCAAGAACGGATACCGGTGGGAAATTTGATCGTCTCTCCCGGCTGCAGCGTAAAATCAATGGGACTTTTGAAATCATATCCGGCGCTGCCCGCCGTGGCGCGTACGGGAAGCGTGATCCGATCATAGATCTCGCGCACCTGCTGTGCGGAATATGCGGGGAAATCCTTCATCCCTTCCGCGAATTTCTCAAAGCTTACTTTCTCAAATCGAGCAACCCTTTGCATGGCTGTAATTTCCTTCCTCTCTCAGATAAAAATAGTCTTCACAATGCAGCACCGGTTCCTTTACCGGCAATCCTTCGTCCGAGACACATTCGGCCAGCGAACGGGGAACATCAATGACGCGCTGGTTTTTGCTTCCCTTCCAGCAGAGACGGTTATCCTTCTGCCGCTGAAGAAACGGTCCGTCCACAAGGACATCGAGGAAACGCATATGCTCCAGCCCGCAGATGTCCTCCCAGAGATATCCGGTGTAGAGCCAGATCGTCTTCCCGGGAAAATCCTTTCGGATCGAACGGAGAAGCTCCAGAATGACGTCACGGTTCCCCGGGAAAAGCGGATCTCCGCCGCTGAAGGTGATCCCGGAGATATAGTCCCGTCCCAGCGCCTCGTAAAGCTCCGTCTTCGCTGCCTCGTCAAAGACCAGTCCCTCGTCCGGATCCCAGGTGATGGGATTCTGGCACCCCGGACATGCGTGCTCGCATCCGGACACCCACAGCACCACCCGCAGTCCGTCCCCGTTCTTCATATCATCTTTTGTGATGTCATGGTATCTCATCTACAACCCTTACATGCCTGAAACAATAGCGTCCCTGCAATGAATTTGATGTGAGACTAATAATTCTCGGTCTCGAAACTGTACTCAATTTTTCTTTGAAAAATTGAGTATCCATCCAAATGGATGCAATCCATTTGGATGCTGTAATGAATTTGTCGATAGACAAATTCATTATCTTTCGAAGGAATATTTATATTCCTTCGAAACCTACATGGAACGACGTTCCGCAATCTCCGCCATCTTCGCATCATTGAGCCTGGTATCCCCGTGCACTCTGGAATAGGACAGATATCCGTTCATGCGGTCGATCTTGGTCAGATTTCGGCTTCCGCACTCCGGACAAACATCCATCTCCAGCTCCTCGTGCCCGCAGTCGTCGCAGAAGGACAGGCTTAAGTTCACGCCCTCGTAGAAGCCCATCTTCATCGCTCTGCGGATCAGGGTCTCGATGGCTTCGAGATTGTAATCCACCGGATATTTTACATACTGGATCTTGCCGCCGTTGAACAGATTCCAGAAGCGTTTTTCCAGATCCTGCTTCTGGATCGGCGTGATATCCTCCGTCACATGGCAGTGAAATGAATTGGAAACATATTCGCGGTCCGAAACCCCTTCGATGATGCCGAATTTGTTGCGGAACTGCTTGACCTGAAGGCCGCACAGATTCTCTGCGGGTGTGCCGTAGATCGCGTAAAGTCTTCCGTCCGCTTCCTTGAATTCATTCACCTTGGCATTGATATGCTCCATCACTTCCAGAGCAAAGGCACCGTCTTCCACCAGACTTTTCCCGTTGTAAAGCTCCTGCAGTTCATTCAGGGCCGTGATGCCGAAGGAAGCGGTGGCCGCATTTAACAGCGGCTTGATCTTGTCATGGAGCTCCAGATGTCCACCGAGGAACCCGCCCTGGCAGTAAGCCAGCGGATTCGTGGAGGCCTTCATCTCTCCCAGATAAGCATAGGTGCGCAGATGGAGCAGTCTTATCAGTTCCAGATAATAATCCAGCACCTCATAGAAATCACGGCTCTCCTTGCGCGCTCTCGCCAGGATCATGGGCAAATGCAGGGATACGACACCGATGTTGAATCTTCCTAAAAAGACGGGAGTGTCATTTTCATCGGCCGGATGCATTCCTCCGCGCTCGTACCAGGGCGAAAGAAACGCTCTGCAGCCCATCGGAGAAATGATCTTGCCGTACTTCTGATACATCTCCGGCACATAACCTTCTCCGGACAGCGACAGATAATCCGGATACATCGACTTGGAGGAACACTCCACCGCCGCGTGGAACACATCTTCAAGCGCACAGCCCTTGCCGTGCAGCTTCTCATCATACAGGAAGACGATCTTCGGGAAGAGCACCGGTTTCTTGTGGCCCTTTTTGCCCTGACCCTTCCGGCGCACATTCAGAAGCGCGATCGTCCCCATCTTCGCAAATTTTCCGGTACCGGTCCCGGCGGTCACGGTGATAAAGGGATAATCTCCGCGGCTCGATGCAACGGTGTTGAACTTGTATTCCCAGCCCTGAAAGCCCTGTTCGAACTCCCGCTGCACATCGGCCAGAGCCGTCTCTTCCGCTTTGGCCTGCGGGACTCCGAGGGAGCGGTATTTTTCCAGCGCCTTGTCATAGGACTTTTGCGCGTAGGGCTCAAGTACCAGCTCCACGCTTGGAACGGTGAATCCGCCGTACTGCTGACCGGCTGCGGACAGGATGATATCTCCCATGACATCAAAGGCGACATCGAGGGTCTTCGGCTCGTTGTACCAGATATTGCCCATCTCGAAACCGCCCTTCAGCACCTCCGTGATGTTGAAAAGACAGCAGTTCATGGTATCGCGCCGGGAGGACATGTCGTGCACATAGATGTAGCCGTCGCGACAGGCCTGGATCTCCTCGGTCGTCATGAAGAATTTCTGATACAGCTCCTTGTTCAGCTGATTGAAGATCAAACTGCGCTTTGTCGAAACCAGCGCCGAATCGGTATTGGAATTCTCCTTGTCCCCGATGTACATGATCGACTGACTCTTCTTGTAGACGTCATCGAGCATGCGGACAAAATCCTGCTTATAATTGCGATAGTCGCGGTAGCTTTTTGCAACGATCGGTTTTACGATCTCGAGCACGCTCTCCACGATATTGTGCATCTCGGAAATCGGAATCTGCTCGATCCCGAGCTCATCCACCTTCTGCACCACCAGCTCGCAGATCCGTTCTTCCTCTTCCACCGTAAATTTGGTAAGTGCCCGATACGCACTCTTCCCGACGGCATTTATTACCTTCTGCACCCGGAACGGCTCCATCGATCCGTCCTTCTTAATGACGACCGTCTCTTTTTTTGGCACGAATCTGTCGTTGTAATCCATACGCATCTCCTTTGTATATTATTGTTCTCTTTCTTCCTGTTATTGAGATTTTCAAATTACAAAAAAGATATTCTAAATTCCAATTGTGCACATTCGAGCGCCATGTGGGTACATCTCCTCCGATGACCTCTGTGACGCCGCCGGTGCTTAGCGAAGCAAGGCATTCTGCCGCAGCTGAGCTTAGCATCCGCTGCGTGCGTCCAAAATGCTTGCATTTTGGAAAGAACATTGAAGCGGAAGCGGGGTCAGCGGGGGAGCATGTACCCACTTAGCGCGAAACTAAGTCAGAATACTTAGTCCAGAATACTTAGTCCAGAATACGACTGGCTTTCGCCTCCGCCAGAGCTTCCTCAATGACATGCACGGGATGCACCAGTGCAAATCTTACATGCCCGGCGCCGAGCGATCCGAAGCTGCTTCCCGGCGTACACACGATCCCGGTCTGTTCCATGAGTTCCAGGACGAAACGCACATCGTCCGTCCCATATTTTTCAGGGATCCGTGCCCAGGCAAACATCGTGCCTTCGCTGCGCGGGAAATCCCAGCCGAGCTTTGTAAAGCCGTCACAGAGCGTGTCTCTGCGCCGCTCGTACTCCCGGCAATGTTCATAGACCGAAGCGTCGCTTCCTTTGAGCGCAGCGATCGCGCCGTATTGCACCGGAAGAAAGATCCCGTAATCGATCTGCGAGCGGAACTTCCGGAATCTGCGAACCAGCTCCGCATCCCCGATCAGGAAGGACATCCGCGCGCCCGTGTAATTAAACGACTTGGACAGGGAATAGAATTCCGCCGCGATCTCCTTTGCACGCGGAAAGGACAGGATGGAACGCCCCTTTCGTCCGTCGTAGATGATATCCGAGTAGGCATTGTCATGCAGGATCAGGATCTCGTTGCGGATCGCCCAGGGGATCAGTTCCTCATAGAAGGCATCGGGCGCACATTTGCAGATCGGATTGAGCGGATAGGAAACGATCATCACCTTCGCATGGTCCGCGGCAGGCGCTCCCTTCCCGTACCTGCGCTCCAGATCCTCCAGATCCGGCAGATAATGCTTTCCTTCCGTCAGGTCATAAGGACGGATGGTTGCCCCTGCCAGGGAAGGTCCGATCCCGAAAATGGGATAGCCGGGATTCGGCACCAGCACGACATCTCCGGGGTCTATCAGAGAAAATGCGATATGGGCGATGCCCTCCTGCGATCCGTAGACGCCTGTGATCTCATCCTCTGCCAGCTCCACCCCGTAGCGGATGGCATATCTTGCGATGACGGCCGAAGTGAGCTCCGGCAGATCCCGCAACGAATATTTGTAATTTTCCGGATTCGAGGCGGCCCGGCTGACCGCCTGCATGACATGCTCATCCGGTTCAAAATCCGGGGTACCGATGGAAAAATTGTAGACTCTGAGACGTTTTTCCTTTCGCTCTAAGATCTTATCGTTCAGAGTCTGAAAGATTCCTTCCTCAAACTGCTCCATGCGTTTGGGAATCTGCAGCTGCATCATATACGCTTCCCTTCTTCCGGCGAACCGCCGTCAAGTATTGTTCCTTTACCGTACGTTCCGTCCCGAAACCGTCCCTTTTCGTTCCTATGCCTGGTCCTTCATATGCTCCAGGATCCCGGAGATCCAGGCACGGTATTCTTCTACGGTCTGCTGCGGCTCCAGTATGCGAACCCCGGACCCCAGCCCGGCCAGCCAGCCGAAGAACTGCGGGCTGATATCCACGCGGCAGCGCAGACGAAAGGCATTGCCGTCCTCGATCTCACGTATCGCGACATCTCGTCCGAAGCGGTCGATGGCCACGCCAATCAGCTCCTTCGGAAAACGGATCGAAACCGTCTCCGGCTTGCCGCTGTACATGGAAAAGGCTTCATTGACATAGGCGCCGAGATCGAGATCCTTCATGTTTTCCGAGCCAAGGCGCTTCTCCTCCAGGAGATTCACATGCCGCATCTTGTCCACGCGAAAATGCTTGGATTTGCCGGCCGGCGCATCGTATGCGACCAGGTAGTAATACTCATCCTGCCAGATCAGATACCAGGGGCTTACCACGCGCTCCTCCGGGCCGCGCAAAACCAGCTCCTTCTTCAGATTCCACTCGTAATAGGCAAAGGAAATCTGCACATTTTCCCGGATGGCGCGATGAATGCTGTCGATGTTGTAAAGGATCTCTTCATTCTCGCTTTTTACCCTGGACGCGACGAAAACGCGACGCTTCAGGCTCTTGGCCAGCGCGTCACTCGTAAGGTTCATCAGCTTGGCGGAGATCTCGGCGGATTTGCGATCCGAGATGAAGCGGGACGACTGCACGGCATCTACCAGGAGCTTCAGCTCCGGAAGCTCAAAAAGACGGTCGTTCAGATGATAGAGAACGGTCCGCCCGTTCTGAACACGGAGTATTTCCATACCGAAGCGTTCCAGCTCGTCAAGGTCCCGGTAGAGCGTCTTCCGGTCCTCATTCACTCCGCAGCGCTCCAGCCGGTCGATGAGCTCCTGGGCGGAGAGACCGTGATTCTGATCGGTCTCTTCGGACAGAATTTTCCGGAGGTAAAGCATTTTCAGTTTCTGATTCTCAACTGCTGCCATCTCTGTCCCCCCTGCAGAAGAAGATAACCGGATTGTAACACAAAGTATCCGCAATGACAATGAGAGAGGGCGTTTTTTGGGACAGGTTTTCTGGTATTCTGAAGACAGAAAAGAAAAGCAGGAGGGAGCGACCGATGAATGCTGTCAGTGCTGTTATACTGCCGCTTCCGACCGCGGCGGCCGGAAACGGGAAGAAACAAGACCGGGCGGAAACCAATGGATCGTCCGGCAGGAGGAAAGGGATGCGGTCCCGGATGACGACTGAGGAGGGAAATGGAATGAGTATCAGAGCGCAGGCGGAAAGAATCGGGTTTCAGATTGTCGGGGAGCTGACCCGCTGCATGGGGATGGAACCGTCGCATCTTTACCGCTGCTATTATGACGAAGCCTGCAACAAGTATATCCTCCACCGGGGCATTCTGACCATCGTCGCGGCGGACGGAAGCGTT
>JAFYEE010000126.1 GCA_017544405.1 Lachnospiraceae bacterium | reverse complement strand
CCGGCGGGAATACGGCGGCCAATACGGCGGAGATCGCAGAGCGTCTGCAGAAAAAGCATGATGTTACCGTTCTCGCACATCTGACCTGCGTGGCAGCCTCCAAAGAGGACGTGAGCCGCATGGTCTCAAGCTATAAAGAGCGCGGCATCGAAAACATCATGGCTCTCCGCGGAGATATCCCCAAGGACGGCGTGCGGAGCAAGGATTACACCTATGCCGTGGATCTGATCCGCGATATCCGTAAGCTGGATGATTCCTTCTGCATCGGCGGTGCCTGCTATCCCGAGGGACATGTGGAGTGCGAGCGCCAGTCGGAGGATATCGCGCACCTTAAGGAAAAGGTGGACGCCGGATGCTCCTTCCTGACGACGCAGATGTTTTTTGACAACAACGTCCTCTACAACTTCCTCTACAGGATCAGGGAAGCGGGGATCGAGGTCCCGGTCCTTCCGGGCATCATGCCGATCACGAATAAAAAGCAGGTCGCCAGAAGTGTCGCCCTGTCCGGCGCGACGATCCCGCAGCGCTTCAGGACGATGGTGGACCGCTTCGGGGATGACCCGCGGCAGATGCAGCAGGCCGGGATCATCTATGCGACAGAGCAGATCATCGATCTGATCGCGAACGGTGTCAACCACATTCACGTATACTCCATGAACAAGCCGGAGATCGCGGCGGGGCTGCTTGACAGCCTTTCAGCCGTGCTGGGACGCTGAGGCGTACATGGCAGGCGGTACCGAAAGAGCGCGAAAAACCGGCGATGCGCATACTGCGGATGGCGCCGGCATGACGGAAGGAACGGGGAATACTGCCTCTCCGACCCGCTGGCAGCGGATCCGAAGCCGTCTGTTCGATATGGTTTCGGTCGGTGTCGTCGACGATCCTGTCAATCAGGGCTATGACATCATCAGCACGGGACTTCTTGTCTTAAACCTTGCGGTCAGCTTTGCCATGACCTTTGACGGGGCCATGACGCGGTGCGGAACGACTCTGAGGGCGATCGAGGCGCTTACGGTGCTGTTCTTTGCGGTGGACTATGTGCTCCGTGCTCTGACGGCGGGATGTCTTTTCCCTGAAAAGAGCGAGCCGAAAGCTCTGGTCGCGTACATCTTCTCCATGGCGGGTATCATCGACCTGCTCTCCTTCCTGCCCTATTATCTGCCGGTCTTCTTCCCGGCGGGCGCCGTGGCCTTCCGGATGTTCCGGGTTGCCAGAATATTCCGCCTCTTCAGGATCAACGCTTATTACGATTCACTCAACGTGATCACAGAGGTCATTGTCGGCAAGAGCCAGCAGATTCTTTCCTCTGTGTTCATTCTCGTGGTGCTTATGATGGCCTCCAGCCTGTGCATGTACTCTCTGGAGCACGAGGCGCAGCCGGATGTCTTCACCAATGCGTTTTCCGGTATCTGGTGGTCCGTATCCACGCTGCTGACCGTCGGTTACGGCGATATTTATCCGGTGACGGTGATGGGAAAGGTCTTCGGGATCTGTATCACCTTCCTCGGTGTTCTCGTCGTAGCTATTCCGACGGGTATCATTTCCGCCGGTTTCGTGGAACAGTATACCCGCTTAAAGCGCATCGGTGATGTGGCTCAGGAAGAGGATGTGAGATTTATTAAATTGGAATTAAAGAATGGTGATCCGTGGCTCAACCGTGCTATTAAAGACCTTGACCTCCCCGATGGATTATTGATCGCAGGAGTGCAGAGGAACAAACAGATCGTCATTCCACGCGGAGATCTGGTATTACAATTGACCGATACAGTCATTTTAGCTGCCGAGGCATTGAAAGATGACCAGCCGGTCAACATAAAAGAAATCATCCTTAAAGAAAATCATCCGTGGAACGGAAGGGAGATCCGGGATCTTGATATCTCCCGGAAGACTTTCATCGTTATGATCAAGCGAGGGGATACGACATTGATCCCCAGAGGGCATCTTGTCCTTCAGCAAGGCGACAAGGTTTTCCTTTATTCGGTGGGATCGGCCGCGATCGCGGACCTTCTGGAATTCTGATAATTGCTAATTCATAGCAGACGTTATTTTAACACACCAGGAGAGCAAACAGAATATAATAGCAAGTGTTATGCTATATTATGAGATTCTTCGGAGAAATGTCTGAATGCAGGTAGAAGATGCAGACTTAGTCCCGCTTATTCATCACTGCGTCCACGCTTGCCATGCAGGCGGCCCGAAGACCTTCCTGCTCCAGTGCCTGGACGCCGCGGATCGTTGTACCGGCGGGAGAGCATACCTTGTCCTTGAGACTTCCCGGATGTTCGCCGGTGGTAAGCTGCAGCTTCGCTGAGCCGAGAACCGCCTGAGAGATGAGCGGATAGGCATCGGCACGGGACATGCCGTACTTGACGGCTGCATCCGCGTACGCTTCGATGAACAGATCCACAAAGGCGGGAAGACAGCCGGTCACGGCGCTGCCGATCGCAAGGAGCTTTCCCGGCACCTCCTTTACAAGTCCGAGGGGGGTAAGGAGCCTGACGACGAAATCATGTTCCTCCTGTGTGAGTGTATGTTCCTCCTCCAGAAGAAAGACACCCTCCTTGACCATGGCGGGGGTGTTGGGCATGACAGCCAGAACCCGGACACAATCCGCCTTGAAAGAGGTGCCCGTCCTGCCAAGAGCTTCCTTAAACTTTGCCAGCGTCCAGCCGGCGGCAATGGAGACCAGCGCCTTGTCCGCCAGGGCGGGACCGATCTCCTTCAGTACATCCTCAATCTGATAAGGCTTACAGGCGACAAAGAGAAGGTCAGAACCCTCCGCCAGAGCGGTCAGGGACTCCGCCGGCCGGAAATGAAGCTTCTCTGCGTTCTGAAGAAGCTTTTCCCTGTGCGGCGCGTAGGCCGATACGTCCGCTTCCTGTACGAGTCCCGTTGAGAGAAAGCCCGCGCACAGCGCCTGCGCCATGTTGCCCATACCGATAAAACCGATCTTCATCTGCCTGCTCCTTTTTTCCCTTTATCCTTCGCTCTTGCCGATCAGCTCATCCAACGTGTTGCCGTAGGAGGGCAGGAACTCGATCATGAAATCCCGCACCTCCGGTAGCTCCCGGCTCATCTTTTCGATGGATTCCCGCGTGGAGAGCTCAGCTGTACGAAACTCCAGATTGCCCGCTTCTTTTTCCTCCATGCATTTGATGAGGGCTGAGAGCTTGTCGGCTGCCTTGACGAGCTTGCGCATATAGAGCTCGTTCTCGTCCGCGCCCTCCGCAGAGAAAATGGAGGCGTAGGTGCCCCGGATATCCTCCGGCAGCATGCGAAGGAGCTGGTCCTCCGCGACCGCCTCGACCTCCTTGTAGGCGTGGCGCAGATCGCTTGTATAGTATTTGACAGGCGTTGGCATATCACCTGTTATTATTTCTGAAGCATCATGATAAAGCCCGATCAGTGCGGCTCTCTCGGCATGCAGGTTCTTTCCATAACGAGCGTTACCTATCGTGCACAGCGCGTGCGCGATCATGGCGACCTCGAGAGAGTGCTCGCTCAGGTTCTCCTCTCTGGCGTTGCGCATGAGTGCCCAGCGGTCGATGTACTTCATGCGGGATAGCGTGGCAAAGAAGGAATAGCTCATCGTGCGATCCCCCTGCAGTCCCTCAGGGCATTCGTGAAGCTAAACCCGTTCATGGCAAAGAAGGCGTCTCTCATTGTCCTGCCTCCTCGCCCGGCGCATCCGGGTTGATCGCAGGCTGTGCGGGCTGTTCGCCGGCAGCAGCGGCGGCTTCGGCGGCAGCCTGTGCAGCGGCAGCGGCTGCTGCATCCAGCTGGGATTGCTGGACAGCGATGATCTCTGCGGCATTCTCCTGAGCGAAGAATGCTTCGTCATGCTGGCAGTGATTCTCCACACTGATGATATTGCCGTCCTCATCCGTGAGCGTAGGACTGGTGGTGACCACGGCCTCCGGATCGATCCCGGCTGCAAGCGCGGTCCCGCGGGAAAGTGCCGCAGGCTCCGCCAGCGGGAGTGTGAAGACGCCGTCCTGCTTGAAAGGACACATGTCGGTGGCGGGCTTGCCGTCATAGCGGCAGATGGTTCCCTGATAATGGACGGTACAGTTATCCGAAGGAATGGTCCCCTCGGCGAAATACTCCGTCTTCAGGAAGGCGTCACACAGACCGGGAATCGGGAGCTTTCCGGACTGCGAGCAGATGGTTGCTTCAACGATGCCCTCGGGACGGGTGAAATCGCGGTATTCCAATCCCTCATGCACCTCGCTCATGACCGCGCGCCACAGCTTCCTTGCGAGCTTGGATTCCTCCGTATCGAGCTTGGCGTTGTTGTTGTCATAGCCGGCCCATGTGGCGGCGGTGTAATAATCCGTGAAGCCGGCGAACCACACGTCGTT
>JAFYEE010000125.1 GCA_017544405.1 Lachnospiraceae bacterium | reverse complement strand
TTGCCCTTGGCATCTTCATAGGCCTTTGTGAGCTCTTCGCGGAGCGTCTGCAGTTCTTCCACCGACATGTCGCTGTACTGTTTCATCGTGAACTCCCTTCTATCCTTCCTTTTCCAACACATCTGCATCGCATATCATTATCTCTGGATAATTGTATGCAATCATACATCCCGATTATTCTACTATATGATTTCTGTCTTTGCAAGGACGATTTATATGTTAATTATTGATCCATTCTGATCAACCATTCCCGTCATCTCAAACCGGATATTTCCCCTTTTCTTTGATCCGTGCGGCTTCCCTCCCCTTTGTTCTTTTCCTTTTGTCCTCTTCCCTCTTAGCCGAACAGCCTCGAGTCGGAGATTTCCTGATCCGAACCTCTGTCGAGCCGCCGGCGCTTAACGAAGCAAGGCGAACAGCCGCAGCTGAGTTTAGCGTCCGCTGCGTGTCTCCGAAATGCTTGCATTTTGGAAACGACACTGAAGCGGGAGCGGGGTGAGGACAGGAAATCTCCGGATCGAGGCGTCCCTTCGTAAGCACAACACTCTGTACAAAAAAATGCAACATACCCAAACGAGTATGTTGCATTGCTCTGTTGCGATAACTTACTGCCCTGCGCATTCCAGGAAAAACTTCGTATACTTCTCCACGATGCGATCCCAGGCAAAATTCTCCAGAACGAATTTCCGTCCGTTCTCTCCCATCCGGTCGGCCAGCTCCGGATGCGCAAGAAGCGTATCCACCTGGCGCTCGAATTCATAATAATTGTCAAAATAGAAGCCGCCGTTCGAGACGGACGCGAAATGCTTTGTGACATCGCAGCCACCGTGCACCAGCACCGGGCGCCCCGCCATCCAGCTCTCCATGATCACCAGAGAGAAGCTCTCATGCTTGGAGGGCTGACAGAGCATGGAGGCCGCCGCATAGGCGTCGTACTTGTCCTGCAGGTCCACATAGCCGAGATCGTAGACATCTCCCACCACGGAGCTGGGGATCTCCACTTCCCCGCCGCCGATCAGTACCATCTTGAGCGTGTTGCCGTGGGTGTATTTGTATTCCTCGAACATGCTGAGGAGCGCATGGACATTTTTCCCCACATCCTTGCGCCCTGCGTAGAGGATAAACGGGTGGTGGATCCCGAATTTCTCCCGGAAGCGGTCCGCGTCAAAGGTAAAGTCGGTATAGATGCCCTCCCCGAGGGTCTGCGCGTTCACCCGGTCGAGATTGTAGACCTGGCGGGCCAGCTCCTCCTCGGGTTTTGCATGGAAGATCATGCCCTTCACCCTGGAAAAGACCTCCGCGAAAATATCCATGTGGATGTAGCCTTCCTCATGGAGACAGGGGATGATCACCGCCTGATCGTAGCACTCCTGCAGGCCGTAATAGGTCGTTCCGAACATGTAAGGGATAAAAATGAACAGGGAGTATTCGCTCTTGTGCTCCGCGATATACCGGTAGAGATCGGAGGAATTGACCATATTTTTCTGGAAGTCTTCCTCCTCGACGCGGCTCAGCGGAAGGTCGTTGTTCATCAGCTTATTGTTGATGAAGGCGAAACGCGCCACATCCTTGCGCTTGTCGACCTTGAACCGGCGGATGACCATCCCGTGCTCCCGGTACTCGCCCGGCTTGTGAAAATCCACATCCCAGTCCGCCGTGAACTTCTCCACACAGGTCGTCAGGATCTCCGTCTCGACGCCCGAAAGATGCATATGCTCCGCAATACCGCGGCACTCTGCCTCCGCGCCGCCCGGGATATCCCACCCGAACCAGGGAATGACAAAGGCGATCTTTTTTAACTGCTGCATAGTCTTCTCCGTTTCCATCCGTTTCCGGGGCTCTTACGCGTCCGCATTCCCTGCGCCCGCCTGCTCCCGGATAAATTTGTCAAAAACAGCAAATACACGGTCTCTGTCAAACCGCGCAAGCTGCTCTTCTTCATTGGCCCGAAGCTGCTGCTTCAGATCTTCGTGGGTCAGGACATAGTGCATCACCGCGGCTGTCCGGAGGGGATTTTTCTCCCGGAGCAGAATGCCCGCCTGGCCGAGGGTATCGGCGATGGCGGAGCTGTCAAAAGCGATGATCGGGATCCGGAAGTACATGGACTCCACCAGCGGCACGCAAAATCCCTCATGGCTGCTCATGCACAGGAACAGATCCGCCAGACGATAGTAAGCCAGGATCGCCCGGAAGGAAATATGTCCCGTAAAAATCACGTTCTCCACCCGAAGCCGGCGCACGTAGCGCTTCAGGGCCTCGAGATACAGATCGCACCCGGCCGGAGTCCCGACAAAAAACAGCCTGGATTTGGGCTGAAAATGCTTCTGATAATAGGCAAACGCCTCGATCACATCCTCCAGGCGCTTGTTCGGCACGGTCCTGCCGACGAAAATGACATTGACGTAATCATCGTCCCATTTTGCCAGAACCTCCGCATCCGGCTCCTTCTCATAGTCCTCGTAGGCGATCAGGATCGGGGCGGTGATGGACGGACAGGAAAATCCCAGCGCGGACAGTTCCTGCCGGTTGTAGTCGGAATCGGAGATACAGCCGTCCACCTTGTCCGCAAGGTACTTCAGGTCCACCCGCGCCACCTTGCAGTTGTCCACGGCGTCTTCGCTCACCCGGAGGTAGTATTTTTCGGGCGTCACGTTGTGATAATCCAGCAGGATCTTCGCCTTGTCATAGGTCAGGATCCTGCGGTTCATCGGATGTCCGGTGGAAAAATGGTAGAGAATGATATCTCCGTCTCGCTGCTCATACTCCCCGGAGGGCAGAACCGCATCCTGCGGAAGCCGCGGGTCGATGAGATCCGCATAGATCCGGCAATCGCACCCCGTCGCCAGAAAGCGCTGACGCAGGGCCATGGTGTGATTGGCGATCGCATCTCCGAAGGATATGACCGGGAGCATCTGAATGATTCTCATCCCTTGCCCTTTCTTTTCAGCTGATCGACTTCCTCACGCAGCACCCTGCACTCTTCCTCCAGCTCCTTCGTATAGAGCTGAAGCTGGCGGACGGCGTCGTAGGTGTCATG
>JAFYEE010000124.1 GCA_017544405.1 Lachnospiraceae bacterium | reverse complement strand
GGGAAGCGCGATGCCGAAGTTCATGAAGAACTTGTCACGCATCTCGGAGCCGCAGCCCTTGGCTGCGGAAATGGTGGTATCGGAGATCATGGAAAGGTTGTCGCCGAAGTAGGAACCGCCGATGACGGCTGCTGCGGTGATCGCAGTGCTTAAGCCCGCGCCCTGTGCCACGCTCAATGCTACCGGGCCCATCGCTGCGATGGTGCCCATGGAGGTACCGATCGCGGTGGAGATCAGACAGCACATCAGGAAGACGCCGGGGATCAGGAGCTGTACGGGAATGAAGTGCAGCGCCATGTTCACGACGGATTCCTTGCCGCCCATGGTGGCAGCCGCGCCCTGGAAGCCGGATGCCATAAGGTAGATCAGAATGACCTGCATAACGCCCGCATTGCCCATGTGATGGCAGAACAGATCCGTCTTCTCCTGGATCGTCTGTCCGGGCTGGATCAGAAGCGCTACGCCGAAGCCGACCAGCAATGCAACGTGACGCGGGAATGCGCCGAAGGTGCTCTCCGCACCCATGATCGTAAGGATCACGCCGGTACCGATGTAAAGTGCCAGGAATACAAGCAGGGGCAGAAACGCAAGTCCGCCCAGATTTTTCTTTTCGCCAGCCATATTTTCCTCCTCTTTCATACAAAAATACGTTCTCGGCCCGTTTTTTGGATCCTGTACGATCCTTTTACAGGCTGTGCAAAAGCTCAATACACTGTAACGCATTATGCTGCGCCGCGATGAAAGGAGCCCTGAACCCTCCGCCAGGATCGTTTAAACTTCGGCCGGATCCGCTTTCGGGTTCGTTTTCTGAGGCGGCAGGAATCAGCTGTATTCTGCACCTCGATAACTTTATTATATGTATGCTCCGAAATACACGCAATCAAAAAACGGGACATATATTGGCGATAATTATTAAATAATCCAGTTATCTCCAATTTATATCCCGTTTATATTTCCGGAACATTTTTTTGCGGCGAAAGGGCTTCTTGTTATGTATTATATCACAAAAACGCCTGCGTCTCCTCGCCTTCGTGGGCGATTTGACGGTATTTCAGATACCCGGCTTCCGTCAGGCAGCTTCCGCCGCGTCCCGGCCGGATCAAAACAAGCCCCATTTCGTCCAGTTTTTTTAAGATCTCCCGCACCTCATGCTCGGAGAGGGCATTGCCATGGGATAAGCAGCGGGTGACCAGCATCTGCCGTCCGAGCCCCGCACCGCTGCCGTAGACCTCGCCCAGTTCCCGGAGGACAAGATACTCTCTGTACTGCAGACCGCTCTTTTTCTCCAGCTCTGCCCGAAGCTGTGCACGGCTCCTTGATTCCTTGACGACATCGGGAAGGTCATCGATATCCACCATCCGGATGCCGGTGTATTTGAGGTACTCGATGCAGTTCTCCAGTTCCCGGACATTTCCCTCCCAGCGATGCTGCAGAAGGGCGACGCGCGCCCGGTCAGTAAGCTCGAACTCGGCATCCTTTTTCTTACGGAAGTGGTCGATCAGCTGCGCCACATCCGAACGGTGCTCCCAGAGGGTCGGGATGTGGATTGGGATGACATTGAGACGGTAATAAAGATCCCTGCGGAAGCTCCCCTCCTGGACCTTTTTCAGAATGTCCTCCGAGGTTGCGGAGATCACACGCACGTCTACGGAGACCGGTTCATCCGAGCCCGGACGGGTGAACTCCCTCTCCCTCAGGACTCTG
>JAFYEE010000123.1 GCA_017544405.1 Lachnospiraceae bacterium | reverse complement strand
CTGGCAATCCAGTCCTTTTTTTCCTCCAGAAAGGCCTCGATGGTCCCCTTCGGGCAGCGCATCGGCGCATGTACCGTCAGCGTCCCGTCGCGCCCCATCTCCAGAGAGAGGGTCCGGCGGCGGGAACGAAGCAGCACAACTTCCATACGTTCCGGCATATCCTGATTTTCCTTAGCAGTTCTTGTCATAGAGAATCTTCAGACCTCTCAAAAGCAGATCGGGATCCTGGATGATCTTATGCTTACAATGCGGGATGATCACACCTGCCAGACCGCCGGTCGCGATCACGGTGGTCTCATATCCCATCTCCTCCTCAAATCGCTCGATCATGCCGTCGATCCGGGAGGCCTCACCGTAAATGATACCGCTCTTCATGGCATCGGAGGTATTCGTCCCGATGACATGCTTCGGCGTGCTCAGAGAGATGCCGGGCAGCAGGGACGTCTCCTGCACCAGACTGCCAAGCGATACGTTGACGCCGGGATAAATGATACCGCCGATGTAATTCCGGTCCTTGTCGATGGCCGCGATCGTAGTCGCGGTGCCCATGTCGATTACGATATTGGGGCAGCCGTACACATTCATCGCCGCCACGGAGTCCACCACCAGGTCCGCACCCATGGTCGCCGGATCGTCCAGCTTGATATTAAGGCCGGTCCGGATGCCAGCCCCCACGACCATCGGATTTTGCCGGATGAGCTTGCGGAGCGCATTTTTCAAAATATGCGTAAGGCGCGGCACGACGGAGGAGATAATGCTTCCTTCCACCATATCCGCGGAGACATTGTAAATCTCAAGGATCGTCTTGATCAGAACCGCGTACTCGAGTTCTGTTTTGTTGATATCGGTGGAAATCCGCTCCGTGAAGATGATCTTATCCTCGCGGTCGATGCAGCCCACCACGATATTGGTATTGCCCATGTCGATTGCAAGTATCATCGCACTCTCCTTACTTTCATAATCAAAGCGCGGCTCCTTGCGGAGCCGCGTTCTTTTGCATGTACTTGACAGATTATTCCGCTTTCTTGGGTACGGCCGGGGAACTGTTTCTGGTCGCGAGATTCAGGATCTGAACGATCGCTGCGGACAGCACCAGGTTGATCAGAAGCTCCACCACGAAATTGAAGCCGACCATGCCGAAGATCAGGTAATTGCCTGCGTTCGGGAATCCACCTGCCTCTGCCCAGCCCTTGATGGTCTCAAAGAAGAAGAGACGGCATCCGATGAGGAACACGCCGGTATTGGTCACGGGAGCAAGGATACCCGCCACGATGACGGCCGCCAGCTTGTTTCTGTGGGAGATGGCACGGTAGACAGCGCCCGCTACGAGGCCGGCCAGCACACCCTTCGCAATACAGGTCAGGATGGTTCCGGGGACGTTCACGGCGAGGAACACACCCGCATCGGTCAGAAGCACCACCACGCCGAACACAAATCCGAGCCATGCGCCTGCCCAGTATCCGTAAAGCGCCGCGCCGACAATGATCGGCACCAGAACCAGGGTGATGTTGAACACACCGAAACGAATGGAGATGGCCAGTGCCTGAAGCACGACCACGATGGCGGTAAGGAGACCCATCCCTACCAGAGTCTTGGTTTTTTGATTCATTTATAATCCTCCTGCTGATATTCCCGGGTCACCCGGAAGGAGCACGCCCGGCCGGAAAACCATTCTCCGGCTGCGCACCCGCAACCTCGCGCCGCTTTGGGATACATCGCAGGCTAAATGTATCATATTTGTCCCCGGCGTGCAAGAAAAACGGGGCTTTGTACGAAGAAAAATGCAGCGATGTCCGCTAGCCCTGCAGGCGGTAGATCATAGTCACCAAAGCGCCCCCCGCATAGAAAAGCAATAGCGCGGTCCGCACGGGTTCCGGCCTGCGCGCGCACAGTCCGCGGATGCCGCGTACTGCGGGCGGGATCAGCAAAAATCCCGCAAACCAGGCAAAAAAGTATGGACTCTCCAGCGAGCCGATCAGGCGATAGAGCGGGGAGGCTACCTTCTGAAGCGCATCCCAGGG
>JAFYEE010000122.1 GCA_017544405.1 Lachnospiraceae bacterium | reverse complement strand
GACGGGAACGAGCAGGACGGAGAGCAGGATGCGGACGCCCCACATACTGACGAGATTGAGCAGGGCCGGTACCAGCGTGTCTCCGATGCCCCGCAGTGCGCCCGAGGCGATGATAGAGGCACCGTAGAGCGGCTCCGCAAAGGCCTCGATCCGCAGGATGCGAACTCCCAGTGCCTGCGCTTCCGACACGGGTGTCAGGAAGGAGAAGATATAGGGGGATCCGAAATAGAGCATGACGCCGGTGCAGGCCATCAGGAAGGAGCCGAGGGCCACGGAAAGCCAGGACAGATGCCGGGCCATGTCCGTGCGGCCCGCGCCGACGCTCTGCCCGACCATGGTCTGCGCTGCTTCTCCGATGCCGTACCCGGGCATGTAACAGAAACTTTCCGCCGTGATGGCGAAGGAATGGGCCATCAGTGGGACGGCGCCGAGGGGCGAGATGATCCGCGTGGTCGCCAGATAGGCTCCGTTCATGACGATGCGCTCGCCCAGAACGGGGAGGCTGATCCTGACCGCACGCCGGATCAGAGCGGTGTCGGGGCGCTCTGGAAAATGTCCCCGGTCTCCCTGGATCCGGGTGGCGGTGCGGTGCGCGGCGATGGTCAAAATGATGGCACCGACCGCAATGGAAAGGGCCGTTCCGAGGGCAGCTCCCGCCACGCCCAGCCCCGCGCCGGGCAGGAAGAGGTGCAGCCTGCCGAGTACCAGGTCCCCCCCGCCGAAGATCAGAAAATAGTTGAAGATCACATCCAGCACACAGATCAGGATCTGAACCATGCCGGTCAGCTTCATGCTGCCGTAGCTGCGCAGCATCGCCCCTCCGAGGTAATTGGCTTCGAAGAAGGGGAGGGACAGCGCCACGATCATGAGATAGACCGAGGAATCTCTGTGCAGCGCGCGCTCGCCGCCGAGCCATCCGGGCAGGAAGGGGGAGAGGAGGGCGCCGATGATCCCGATCAGAAGGGCAATGGATAAGGTTACCTCCATCGCCTGGTGCAGCACATGGAGGGTCTCCGAACGCTCACCGGCGCCCAGCTTCTGGGCGGCGATCACGGCAAAGCCGACGGTCAGACAGGTGCAGAGTCCGTGCAGAAGCCAGACGGTCGTGGAGACGAGACCGATGGAAGCGGAGCTGTTCGTGCCGAGCCGGCCGACCATGGCCGTATCGATATAGGACATGATAATGGAACTGAGCTGCGCCAGGATGGTGGGAATGCTCAGCCGCAGGACGAGACGGATCTGATCCGCCCGGGGAAATGCCGCGCCGGAGCGGAGATTTTCCAGGAGCTGTTCCGTAGATATTTTTTCACGCATAGACATACTTCCTTAAAACAGTAAAACAGGGAGCTTTCCGCTGGCGGCAAGCTCCCCGATGCGCAGAAGGAGGGATTCGAACCCTCGCACCCCGGAGGGCCTAGCGCATTTCGAGTGCGCCCTCTTCGACCACTTGAGTACTTCTGCTGACAAGTAGGTATTGTACCGAAAAAGAATTCATTTTGCAAGCGGATTATAGTATAGTTAATGTGTGGCTGCCGAAAAGAAGAGCGGCCCGCACAAACGGAAGAAAAGACAAGCAAAACGGAGGATACCCTATGATTATTGGCGAAAATTTACCGAACATCCCCTGGGAAGACCGCCCTGCCGGATGCAGGGACGTGGTGTGGAGATACAGCGGCAATCCGATCGTTCAGCGCGATCAGATCCCGGGATCCAACAGCATTTTCAACAGCGCCGTGGTGGCAAAGGACGGCGCGTTTGTGGGCATTTTCCGCAGTGATAACACGGCGATGGAGCAGCATCTGTTCCTGGGCAGGAGCAAGGATGCCATAAGCTGGGAGATCGAGGAGCAGCCGCTCCCGCTCTATGACAAAGAGGATCGGCAGTGCGGCGTGGCCTGCGGGTATGATCCGCGTGTCTGCTGGATCGAGGACCGTTACTATGTGACCTGGTGCAATTCCTATCACGGACCGACCATCGGCGTGGCCTATTCCTACGATTTCAAGAAGTTTTACCAGCTGGAGAATGCCTTCCTGCCTTTCAACCGCAACGGGGTCCTCTTCCCGAAGAAGATCGGCGGCAAATTCGTCATGCTGTCCCGCCCGAGCGACAACGGCCACACGCCCTTCGGCGATATGTTCCTGAGTCAGAGCCCGGACATGGAGCACTGGGGCTACCACCGCTATGTGATGCAGGCGCAGGGCTGGGCCTGGACGAAGGTCGGCGCCGGTCCGATCCCCATCCTGACGGACGAGGGATGGCTTCTGATCTTCCACGGGGTCGGCACCACCTGCAACGGCATGATCTACTCCATGGGTGCGGCCATTCTCGACGAGAACGAGCCCTGGAAGGTGAAATATCGCTGCAAGCCTTACATTCTCCATCCGACGACGATGTATGAGTGCGTGGGGGATGTGCCGAATGTCACCTTCCCGTGTGCGACGCTGACGGACGCGGCCACCGGACGGATCGCCATCTATTACGGTGCGGCGGATACCGTGGTAGCCATGGCCTTTACGCAGGTGGATGAGCTGATCCGTTTCATCAGGGACAATGCGATATAAATTGTGATCGGACGGCCTTTATGATAAAATAACCATGCAGGTTCCACCAGAAAACGACAGGAGGTACCCAGATGAAGAGAATCGGTTTGTTGACCAGCGGCGGTGATTGCCAGGCTCTGAATGCTGCGATGCGAGGTGTCGTAAAAACACTGGCATTCAGCGGTGAAGCAGTGGAGATCTACGGTTTCCTTGAGGGGTATAAGGGACTGATCTACGGGAATTTTCAGATGCTGACCGGGAAGGACTTTTCCGGTATCCTCACAAAGGGTGGAACGATCCTCGGCTCGTCCCGCACTCCTTTTAAGACGATCCGCGAGCCGGATCCGAACGGGCTCGACAAGGTCGAGGCGATGAAGCAGAATTATTACAAGCTCAAGCTCGACTGCCTGGTGGTGCTCGGCGGCAACGGTTCGCACAAGACGGCGAATCTGCTGCGCGAGGAGGGACTGAACATTGTTACGCTGCCCAAGACGATCGACAACGATCTGTGGGGCACGGATATGACCTTCGGCTTCCAGAGTGCCGTGGATATCGCAACGAATGCCATCGACTGCATCCACACGACAGCCGCTTCCCACGGGCGCGTCTTCATCGTGGAAGTCATGGGACACAAGGTCGGCTGGCTGACCCTGAACGCGGGCATGGCCGGCGGTGCGGACATCATCCTGGTGCCGGAGATTCCCTATGACATCAACAAAGTGGTGGACAAGATCGAAGAGCGCGAGAGCACCGGTTCGAAATTCACCATTATCGCCGTGGCGGAGGGCGCGATCTCCAAGGAGACGGCGAAGCTGTCCAAGAAGGAGCAGAAGAAGCGTCTGGAGGATTATCCCTATCCTTCCGTCTCCTATGAGGTGGCAGACCAGATCTACAAGATGACGGGCAAGGAAGTCCGTGTCACTGTGCCCGGCCATACGCAGCGCGGCGGAAGCCCCTGCCCGTATGACCGCGTATTCGCGAGCCGGCTCGGCGCGGAGGCAGGCAAGCTGATCCTCGAGGGAGAGTACGGATTCATGGTCGGTTATCGCAACCGCGAGATCGTCAAGGTTCCGCTCGATGAAGTGGCCGGCAAGCTCAAATACCTTGATCCTGACGCGCGCATCATCAAGGAGGCGAAACTCCTCGGTATCTGTTTCGGCGATTGAGTAATCCACCGGAAAATAAGTATTTCCCGCAGACTGTCACGAGACCGGGCGTCTTGTGACAGTCTGTGTCGGAATAGGATTTGGAGCACGTTACATGCCTTACATGACTTTATATCGAAAGTTCCGGCCCGATAATTTTGCGGATGTCAAGGGGCAGGATCATATCGTGACCACCCTTCGCAACCAGATCCTGAACAACCGGATCGGTCATGCGTATCTCTTCACGGGGACGCGCGGAACGGGCAAGACGACGATGGCGAAGATTTTCGCACGCGCGGTCAACTGCGAGCATCCGACCGAGAACGGAGCCTGCGGGGAGTGTCCGACCTGCAAGGCCATCGCGTCCGGTTCGAGCCTGAACGTGATCGAGATCGATGCCGCGTCCAACAACGGTGTCGACAATGTCCGTGATATCGTGGAGGAGGTTGCCTACCGCCCCACGGAAGGCAGATACAAGGTCTACATCATCGACGAGGTGCACATGCTCTCCACCGGCGCCTTCAACGCGCTGCTCAAGACGCTGGAAGAGCCGCCGGAGTACGTGATTTTCATTCTGGCGACGACGGAGGTCAACAAGCTCCTGCCGACCGTTCTGTCCCGCTGCCAGCGGTATGACTTCAAGCGCATCGGCGTAGAGACCATCATGGCGCGGATCGAGGAGCTTCTGGCGAAGGAGAACCTGGAAGCGGATGAGAAGGCGGTGCATTATATCGCCAAGGCCGCGGACGGTTCCATGCGCGACGCGCTGAGCCTGCTCGAGCAGTGCCTGTCCTTCCACATGGGAGAGAGGCTGACCTACGACATGGCTCTGGAAGCTTTGGGGGCAGTGGATACCGAGGTGTTCAGCCGGCTGTTCCGCTGTATCCGGGCCAGAGACGTGAGAGGCTGCATTTCGCTGCTCGACGACCTCGTGATGCAGGGACGGGAGCTGGGCCAGTTCATCGTCGATTTTACCTGGTATCTGCGCAATGTGATGCTGATCCAGACCTCGGATGATCTGGAGGATATCATCGATATCTCCACGGAAAATATGGTGCATCTGAAGGAGGATGCGGGTGCGGCGGAGCCGGAGCAGATTTTCCGGTATATCCGGGTCTTCTCGGAGCTGACAAGCCAGATCCGGTACGCCTCCCAGCGCAGAGTCCTGATCGAAGTGGCACTGATCCGGCTGTGCAGGCCCGAGACGGAGAAAAAGGACGATGCGCTTTATGACAGGATCGTCGCTTTGGAAGACCGCCTGGCCTCCGGCATCCTGATTGCGGACGGAGCAGGCCTGCCGTCCGGGGCAGGTCAGGGAGGCGGATCTGTTGCAGGGGCGCGTCCGCAGCGCACGGAACCGGAGCTCCCCAAGGCGATCCCGGAGGACATCCGGCAGCTGATGGCCGGATGGAAGGAGATCTGCGGCGGCAGCGGCAGGGATCAGGCCAGGGCGGTCCTTAAGACCGCGAAGCCCTCGCTGAACGGAGAGGGCATTCTGGAGCTGGTTTTTGACGAGGGGGATATGAATCATCATTATGCCTGCTCGGAGGGCTGTCAGCAGATGATCCGCGAGCTCTTCGAGGAGTACCTCGGCAAGTCGGTGGATTTCGTGGTCCGCGAGAGCGCGAGCCATCAGGATTTTGAAAATGGTACGGTAGATCTGAGCAAACTGATCCCGTTTGATATTACAATTTCGGAGGAAGAGTAAGGATTATGGCAAAAAGAGGCGGATATCCCGGCGGCGCGATGCCGGGGAACATGGCAAATCTCATGAAGCAGGCGCAGCGGATGCAGCGCCAGATGGAGGAGGGCCAGAAGGCGCTCGAGACGAAGGAATTCGTCGGAACGGCAGGCGGCGGAGCCGTCGAGGCGAAGGTCAGCGGGAGTAAGGAGCTTCTCGCCCTGACCCTGAAGGAGGAGATCGTGGATCCCGAGGACATCGAGACCCTGCAGGATGCGATCCTGGCTGCGGTAAATGAAGCGATGCGCCAGGCGGACGAAGCCAGCGCAGCCCTGATGAAGGGCATGACCGGAGGACTTCCCTTTTAATGGATCTCTATAGCGGATATATCAACAAATTGGTGGAGGAGCTGGCGGCACTGCCCGGGATCGGGAACAAGTCCGCGCAGCGCCTCGCTTTCCATCTGATCAACATGCCCGAGGACAAGGTGAAGCGCCTGACGCAGACGATCGCGGATGCCAAGGCAAACGTGCGCTACTGCAGCGAGTGCTACACCCTGACCGATCAGGAGATCTGCCCGGTCTGTGCCAACGAGAAGCGGGATCATGCCACGATCATGGTGGTGGAAAATACGAGAGATCTGGCAGCATATGAGAAGACCGGGAAGTATCAGGGTGTATATCATGTTCTGCATGGAGCGATCTCGCCCATGATCGGCATCGGCCCCGGGGAGATCAAGATCAAGGAGCTGGTGGAGCGATGTGCGCGGGAGGATGTTCACGAGGTGATCCTGGCGACCAATTCGAGCCTCGAGGGAGAGACCACGGCCATGTACATCAGCAAGCTTCTGAAGCCGGCCGGGATCCGGGTGACCCGCATCGCAAGCGGAGTTCCCGTGGGCGGCGATCTGGAGTACATCGACGAGGTGACGCTGGGGCGCGCGCTGGACGGCAGAGTGGAACTGTGATGCTTCCGGAGAAAGCGAAGCATCGGAGAAAGGAAACCTAAGAGGAGGATAGTCATGGCAGTAGAAGCAAGTGTGTTCGGAACGAGTCGTGAGGGCAGGGAGATCTGCCTCTATACCATCAGAGGCAGCAAGGGAATGTGCGCAAAGGTGATGAACCTCGGAGCGATCCTGGTGGAGCTCTGGGTCCCCGATGCGGCGGGCAAGGCAGAGGATATTGTGCTGGGCTTTGACAAGGCGGATACCTACTACGGGAATCCCAGCTTTTTCGGCGCGGTGATCGGCCCCAATGCCAACCGGATCGGCGGAGCCACCTATGAGCTGGATGGCGTGAATTACCAGCTGGATGTAAACGACGGTGAAAACAATCTGCACAGCCATGCGGAGCTCGGCTATCACAAGAGAGTCTGGGATGCGGAAGTTTATGACAATTCCGTCAGATTTTCGCTGGATGATCCCGCAACGCTCGGCTTCCCGGGCAACAAGTCCGTGTCCATCACATACTCCGTGACGGAAGAGAATGAACTGGTGCTGCACTATCACGGGACCAGCGATGAGCGGACCATTCTCAATCCGACCAATCATACCTATTTCAACCTGAACGGTGCCGGCAGCGGCAAGATCCTGGATCACAAGATCAAGCTGGAGTGCACCACCTATACACCGACCGTACCCGGCTCCATCCCCACCGGTGAGATCGCACCCGTCGCAGGGACTCCGATGGATCTGACTTCGCTTACCCGCGTAGGGGATCATATCGACGATGCGTTTGAACAGCTGACCATGGCCGGCGGCTACGATCACAATTACTGCATCGACGGCTGGGACGGCAGCAAGCGCCTGTGCGCGGAAGTGACCTCCGAGCAGAGCGGACGGACGATGAAGGTCTATACGACGCTTCCGGGCGTTCAGTTCTACGCGGGCAATTTCATCGCTTCGCAGACCGGCAAGAATGGTGCCGCTTACGGCAAGCGCGACGGACTGTGTCTGGAGACGCAGTATTATCCGGATGCCATCCATCATGAGAATTTCCCTTCTCCGGTATTCGGAGAGGACAGGGAGTACGACTCCGAGACCGTATATCGCTTTGAATCATACAGGGGATAGTTAGTTCAAGATGGCTAGAAACAGACAAACGGAAGACGGGACGGTTCCCCACGAGTCTTATTCCAAAAGACTTCGGGAGCACGGCTGGAAGAATTTTTACACCGCGCTCCTGATTCTTTTCGTGATAGCGCTGCTGGGAGTCGCAGTCTGGTACCAATATGACAGTCATGTCTATACGGATTATGATCTCCTGTACACGGCGGATCTGGAGACGACACCGGCATCGCAGAGCCTCCGGATGAACCGGAGTCTTCTGACGTACAGCGCGGATGGCGCGCATCTGACGGACGGAACCGGGAGGATCAGCTGGAACCAGAATTACGAGATCCAGAACATGCTGATGGATGAGAACGGCGGAACCGTGGTCTTTGCCGGATTTAACGATCGGGATATCTATGTTCTGAACGAGACGGAGCGGCTCGGCAGCTTTACTGTCAGCAGTCCGATCCGCGATGTCGCAGTATCGCAAAACGGCAGAGTGACTGCGGTGCTCTCCGACTCCGATTCCGCCTGGATCAATACCTATTCCGCAAAAGGGGATCTGCTCTATACCGGGCAGACGCACATGACGGGCAGTGGCTATCCGATCGCTCTGGCCCTTTCGCCGTCCGGGTCGCTGCTGATGGTCAGTTATCTGTATGTGGATTCCGGAACGGTGAAATCCACGCTGGCCTTTTACAATCTTGGGGAGGTCGGTGACAATTATACCGATTATCTGGTCGGCGGGCAGGATTATCAGGACCAGATCATTCCCGAGGTGGGATTTTTAAGTAACAGCATGTGTTACGCGGTGGGCGACAGCCGTCTGATGCTCTATCAGGGCGCGGAACAGCCGACCGTGAAGGCCGAGTATCTGTTTAATGAAGAGGTGCTCAGCGTATTTTCCGGGAACGGACATGTCGGGCTGGTCTTTGCTTCGGACCGGGAAGGTGACCGGTACCGCATCAAGGTGTACAATTCCGACGGGGAGCAGGAGGGAATCTATTACTTCAGCCTCGAGTATACGGATGTACTGTTTGAAGAGAAGGATTTTGTGATCTACAACGAAGGGGAGTGTCTGATCCGAAGCTATTCCGACCGGACCAAATTTGAGGGGGGATTTCAGATGTCCGTGCAGCAGATTCTGCCGACGGACAAGGCATATCGTTATGTACTGGTGACGGACAATACGTTGTCCGGGATACAGCTCAAATAAGGGAGTTTTATGCGTATTAAATTACTATTGGCCGGATTACTTACAGGGATTGTTTTTACGGCGGCGGGCTGCGGTCAGGCGGAAGAACCCGCGGGGCCGGATCTGACGCTGGCGCTTCGCTCCGGGACCTATGCGGAGGTGATCAAAAGCTGCCTCCCCGCGTTTGAGGAAGAGCACAAGGTCACGGTGGAGGTCCTGGAATTTACCGAGGAGGATCTGCGCCGGAATCTGATGGCGGATGCTTCCAATCCCGACGGAGAGGGAAAATATGATCTGTGTATGGTGGACGGTTCCTGGATGGCGGATTTTGTTGAGGGGGATGTTCTGACCTCTCTGACAGGGCTGGGATATTCGCTGGATTCGGATATCATTCCGGCGACTACGGCGATCTGCTACAGGGACGGGGAGACCTATGTCGCTCCGTATTACGGAAATGTGACCGTGCTCCTTTTCAACCGTTCGTTTCTTGCGGAAGCGGGCTACACCGCGGATCGTCTGCAGTCGATGGAAGATCTGAAGGTGATCTGTGACTGCGCGAAGGAAAAGGGACAGGACGGATTCCTGTACCGCGGTGACACGGAAAACAATCTGGTCGTGGATTTCCTTCCGTTCCTGCTCGCTTATGGCGGCTGGGTGGTGGACGGTTATAACCATCCGACGATCGACACTCCGGAATTTCATGATGCATTTTCCTTCTACATGGAGCTGATCGGGACCGGGGAAGCGATGGAAAAGGATGCGCTGGTTCAGGCGATTGACGGCGGTTCGGCCGCAGCGGGGATCGGCTGGCCGGGGTGGTATACCCCCACGGGAGACTCGAACGCGGACTATTGCGCGATCCCGGGAAAAGCTTCGGCGGACAGTCCTTCGTACAATACCAATGTCTATGGCATCTGGACCATCGGTATTCCGCAGAGCAGCGGGAAAAAGGAACTGGCCTGCAAGCTGCTTTCCCACCTGATGGATCCGCAGGTGCAGAAAAGTACGGTGGAGCTGGGCGGGGTTCCCTGCCGGTATTCGTGTCTGCAGGATCCCTTGCTGCTGTCGCGGTATCCGCATTATGCGGCGATCTGTGATGCGCTGGAAAACGGGACCTATCGCCCGATCATGACCGACTGGATCACCTTCTATACCATCCTCGGAGAGCAGCTGCAGAGGATTCTGGACGGAGAGGTGACTCTGGAGGAAGGTCTGTACAGTGCGCAGCTGCGCCTGAATGTTCTTTAGAGAAAACATAAAAAAGGCTTCCCGGCCGTATGTGGAGAAATACCACATCGCCGGGGAGCCTTTTTATATTTGTCACGCCTTCTCTTTCGCCGCATCCTTCGGAAGGTACCCGATCTGTTCGAGGAATTCCCGAAGCACCTTGCCGTATTTTTCCGGCTGACGGAGCGCGCTTTCCGCGTGCCCTGCTTCCTCGAAGAGGTGCATCTCGCAGTAGCCGGCGGTGGCTCTGCGGATCTTCTCGCTGTGCTCCGGGAGGATAAAGTCGTCCCGGGCGCCGTGCATGATGAGAAGCGGAACCGGATTGCCTTTCACGAAATCGATGGGCCGGGCGTCTTTCAGGGGGACGCCGTAGAAGACCTTTGCGGCCAGGGTGATGGGGCCGAGCAGCCACTGCGGAAGCTTCATGGCCCGAAGCCCCACCTTCAGGACCGGAAGGATCTCGGAAAATCCGCAGTCGTCCACCACGAAGGAGATATCCGGACGGTATTCCAGTGCGCGCAGCACCGTGGCGCCGCCGAGGGACTCCCCGTGCAGGCCGATCCGGGCGTCCGGTCCGAATCGCTCCCGGACCGATTCGTAGACGGACATCAGTCCCCTGCTCTCGAGGATGCCATAGCTGCAGGGAACCGGACGGTTTTCGCCGTGTCCGCGCTCATCGAAGGTGATGCAGTGGAAGCCCAGATCATAATAGAACTGGATGTATTTCATCATGCCGAAGCGGGTGTCGGTATAGCCGTGTGCCAGAATCACAACGCGGTCGGATCCTTCAACTTTTGCGGGCAGGTAGGAGACATGATAGACATAGCCGTCCTCCCCGGTGACCGTATCGTCTTCAAAATCCTCACGCCGAAAACGGCGGCAGGCAGGGATATGCTCCATCTGCCACTGCCACGACGCATCCATTTGCTGTCTGGTTCCGTAGACGACAAAACGCGCCAGCGCGATACAGGCCGAAAGAAAAAGTATGGCAAGGACAAGGAATGCGATCAGGATCCAGGTAATGGAAAATCCTCCCTTCGAAGGTCGGCAAACACCGGCCGGATGATCGGGAAATCTATGGTTTTATTATAGCGCAGGCGCAAGGAACGGAGGGGAAAAAATATTGGGAAATAGGCTGGGCCTATAACAGGTTCGCATTATTAACTATAGCTGGAACGGTTGACTTTGCTATCGGCTATGCCTATAATGCAAACTAACCTGAAACGGAAAAACATTTCCCGGAGGGAATCGAGAGAAGCGCCGGCGAACGCTCGCAGGAGGAGATGTTTCGCACGGCAAAGGAGGAGATTATGAAAAAATTAGTGGCATGGTTACTTACCGGAGTTCTGGCAGCAGGCGTGCTGACCGGATGCGGAAACAGCGGAGACAGCGGCAAGGCCGCAGAAAGCGGAAGCAAGGGCACCATCACCGTGGCTGCCAGCCAGACCCCTCATTCGGAGATCCTGGCAGAGGCAAAAAAGCTCCTGGCCGAGCAGGGCTGGGATCTGCAGGTGACGGTCTTTGATGACTACGTACAGCCCAACAACGTGGTGGAATCCGGAGAGTTCGACGCGAACTATTTCCAGCACATCCCCTATCTTGAGTCCTTCAATGAGGAGCAGGGAACGCATCTGGTCAATGCGGGCGGCATCCACTATGAGCCCTTCGGCCTCTATCCCGGCACCAAGTCCTCTCTGGACGAGCTGGCAGACGGAGACGAGATCGCAGTACCCAATGACACGACCAACGAGGCGAGAGCACTTCTTCTGCTCGAGGCCAACGGTGTCCTGACCCTGCGTGAGGGTGCTGGTCTTACGGCGACGGTCAATGATGTCGAGTCCTATTCCAAGGACATCAAGATCGTTGAGCTGGCGGCAGAGAGCGTCAAGGATGCGATCCCCGATGCGGCCTTCGTGGTCCTGAACGGCAACTACGCTCTGGAAGCGGGCCTGTCCGTGGCAAAGGATTCCATCGCTTATGAGTCGACGGATTCCGAGGCGG
>JAFYEE010000121.1 GCA_017544405.1 Lachnospiraceae bacterium | reverse complement strand
TTGAAAAAATGATTCAGAAGAGAGAAGATGTCAGAAATGTAGCTATTATCGCGCATGTCGACCACGGCAAAACGACGCTGGTCGATGAACTTTTGAAGCAGTCGGGCGTATTCCGCGAGAATCAGGAAGTGGCGGAGCGTGTCATGGACTCGAATGATCTCGAGCGTGAGCGCGGCATTACCATTTTGTCCAAGAATACGGCGGTCATGTACAAGAATACCAAGATCAACATCATCGACACCCCGGGTCACGCGGATTTCGGCGGAGAGGTGGAGCGCGTGCTCAAGATGGTGAACGGTGTCATCCTCGTCGTGGACGCCTTTGAGGGTGCCATGCCCCAGACCAAATTTGTGCTGCGCAAGGCCCTGGAACTAAAGCTCCCCGTGATCGTGTGCATCAACAAGATCGATCGTCCCGAGGCGCGTCCGGAAGAGGTGGTCGATGAGGTCCTCGAGCTTTTCTTCGAGTTGGATGCGGATGATTCCCAGCTCGACTGTCCCTTTGTCTTCGCTTCGGCCAAGACCGGTGTGGCCAGCCTGGACGCGGGCGATCATGGAACCAGCATGGAGCCCCTGTTCCAGACGATCCTCGATTATATTCCCGCTCCCGAGGGAGATCCCGATGCGGGGACGCAGGTTCTGATCTCTACGATCGATTACAATGAGTATGTCGGCCGGATCGGTGTCGGCAAGGTGGATAACGGTGTGATCCGTGTCAATCAGGAAGTGGTCATCTGCAACCATCACGAGCCGGACAAGCTGATCAAGACCAAAGTCAGCAAGCTTTACGAATTTGACGGCCTGAACAAGGTGGAGGTAAAGGAGGCCGGCATCGGCTCCATCGTGGCGATCTCCGGTATCTCCGAGATCCATATCGGGGATACGATCTGCAGCCCTGATGCGGTCAGCCCGATCCCGTTCCAGAAGATTTCCGAGCCCACCATCGCCATGGATTTCATGGTTAATGATTCCCCGCTGGCCGGCCAGGAGGGAAAATATGTCACCAGCCGTCACCTGCGCGACCGCCTGTTCCGCGAGCTCAATACGGATGTCTCGCTCCGCGTGGAGGAGACGGAGGACGCAGACCGGTTCAAGGTGTCCGGGCGCGGGGAGCTGCATCTGTCCGTCCTGATCGAGACCATGCGCCGGGAGGGCTTTGAATTCGCCGTCTCCAAGGCGGAGGTCCTGTACCATACCGATGAAAACGGCAAGCGGCTCGAGCCGATGGAGCTTGCGTATATCGATGTTCCGAATGATTTTGCGGGAGCGGTCATTGAGAAGCTGGGTACCCGCAAGGGAGAGCTGCGGAACATGGGCAGCATTTCCGGCGGCACGTACACCCGTCTGGAATTCTCCATTCCGGCGAGAGGGCTGATCGGGTATCGCGGAGAGTTCATGACCGATACCAAGGGCAACGGAATCCTCAACACGGTGTTTGACGGCTACGCGCCTTACAAGGGGGATATCCAGTACCGCAAGCAGGGAAGCCTGATCGCATTTGAGCCCGGCGAGGCGATCACCTACGGCCTGTTCAACGCACAGGAGCGGGGACTCCTCTTCATCGGACCCGGCGAGAAGGTATATGCCGGCATGGTGGTCGGTCAGACCGGCAAGTCGGAGGATATCGAGATCAATGTCTGCAAGAAGAAGCAGCTGACCAACACCCGTTCTTCCAGCGCGGATGAGGCCCTTCGCCTGGTGCCGCCCCGGATCCTTTCCCTGGAGCAGGCGCTGGATTTCATCGATACGGATGAGCTTCTGGAGGTGACTCCGGAGCACCTTCGGATCCGCAAGAAGATTCTGGACCAGAGACTGCGCAAGCGCGCGTCCTTTGCCAATTAACAAGGTTGTAAAAGCAGGCCCGGTCTGATATAATCAGACTGGTTTAGGATTCCGTAATCATGCGGAAAACAGAAGATGAAGGAGGACGGATTCATGGCTTTATTTCAAGGTTCCGGTGTAGCGATTGTCACGCCCATGAAGGCGGATGGCTCGGTTGACTTTGAGGCTTTCCGAAAGCTTATTGAAATCCAGATAGAGGGTGGTACGGACGCGATCATCGTCTGCGGTACCACCGGCGAAGCGGCTACGCAGAGCCATGAGGAGCATCTCGAAACCGTTAAGTTCTGCATCGAGACGGTAAACGGACGGATCCCCGTGATCGCGGGAACCGGTTCCAATTGTACCGAGACGGCGATTTATCTGTCCCAGGAGGCGGAGCGCTACGGCGCGGACGGTGTCCTTCTGGTCAGTCCCTACTACAACAAGGCGACCCAGAATGGTCTCTACGAGCATTTTAAGCGCACCGCGGAGTCCATTCATATTCCGGCGATCCTGTACAATGTTCCGAGTCGCACCGGCTGCAATATTCTGCCGGAGACGGTAGCCCGCCTGGCGAAGGATGTTCCGAATATCATCGGCATCAAGGAAGCCAGCGGCAATATCAGCCAGATCGCCGATGTGGCTGCGCTGACGCACGGAATGATCGATATTTATTCCGGCAATGACGATCAGATCGTTCCCATCATGAGCCTGGGCGGAATTGGAGTCATCTCCGTGCTCGCCAATGTGGCCCCCCGCCAGACGCATGAGATTTGTCAGAAGTATCTGGACGGCGATGTGAAGGAGAGCTGCAGACTGCAGCTCGAGGCGATGGACCTGTGCCATGCGCTTTTCTGTGAGGTTAACCCGATTCCGGTCAAGAAGGCCCTAGAGCTGCAGGGCGTCTGTGGCGGTACGCTGCGCCTGCCTCTGACGGAGCTTGAGCCGGCGCATGTGGAGCGCCTGAAGGAATCGATGAAGAAATACGGCGTTCTGTAAAGGGAGGTACCCTATGACACGTATCATTATGCACGGATGTAACGGCCGGATGGGGCAGGTGATCACCGGGATCGTAGCCAATACCGAGGGGATGCAGATCGTCGCCGGTGTGGATATGTTCAATGAACGGAGGAATTCCTATCCTGTCTTTACCTCCATCGCGGAATGTGATATTCCTGCCGATGTGGTGATCGATTTTTCCAATGCAGCCGCGGTGAACGGATTGCTGGACTACTGTGTGGAGAGGAATCTTCCCGTGGTGCTGTGCACGACCGGTCTCTCCGAGGATCAGCTTGCCGCGATGCGGGCGGCTTCCGAGAAGGTGGCGATTCTCAAGAGCGCCAATATGAGCCTCGGAGTCAATATCCTGCTCAAGCTCCTGAAGGATGCCACGAATGTGCTGGCTCCCGCGGGATTTGATATTGAGATCGTGGAGAAGCATCACAACCAGAAGGTGGATGCTCCGAGCGGAACGGCTCTGGCCCTCGCCGATGCCATCAATGAGGAGCTGGATCATTCCTACGAATATGTCTATGATCGCACCGGTCGCAGAGAGAAGCGTCCGAAGAATGAGATCGGCATCGCTTCCGTGCGCGGCGGCTCCATCGTGGGGGATCACGACGTGATCTTCGCGGGGCAGGATGAAGTCATCACCTTCTCGCACAGAGCCTATTCACGGGCAGTCTTCGCCAAGGGGGCGGTCACAGCGGCCGGGTTCCTCGCCGGCAAGGGTCCGGGGCTCTATGATATGAGCGATGTGATCGGATCCGCACTGTAAGGCATGAGAATGAATGAAAAGGTCTGAATTCAATGAATTCAGGCCTTTTCTTAAATCTGAAAGGATGGCGGGTAATGGAATTCAGACCCTGTATCGATATTCACAACGGAGCGGTCAAGCAGATCGTGGGAAGCTCGCTGCGCGATACGGCGGATCAGGCCAGTGAGAATTTCGTATCGGAGAAAGGGGCGGAGTATTATGCTTCGCTTTTCCGGGCGGAAGGACTGAAAGGCGGGCATATCATCCTGCTAAATGCCAAGGACAGCCCGTATTATGAGGCGACCAGAGAGCAGGCCATGCGCGCTCTGCGCGCCTATCCCGGCGGTATGCAGATCGGCGGCGGGATCGAACCTGTGCATGCGGGCGAATACCTCGCGGCCGGCGCATCCCATGTCATCGTGACCTCCTATGTCTTCCGGGACGGAAGGCTGGACCGGGAGCGCCTCGGGGAGATGGTGCGTGCGGTCGGGCGGGAGCACCTGGTGCTGGATCTGAGCTGCCGGAAAAAAGAGGACGGTTACGTGATCGTCACGGACCGCTGGCAGAAGGAAACTAAAACTTATGTAAACCAGGAACTGCTCTCGGAGCTGGCTGACAGCTGTGACGAGTTTCTGATCCATGCAGTGGACGTCGAGGGGAAAAACAACGGGATCGAACAGGAACTTGCGGAAGAACTGTCAGAATGGAAAGGATGCCCGATTACCTACGCCGGCGGGGTTCATTCCATGGAGGATCTGGAGATCCTGAAAAGGGTCGGACAGGGCCGGATCCACGTAACGGTGGGAAGTGCGCTGGATCTGTACGGTGGAAGCCTCTCTTTCCGGGCAGTTCTGGACTTTTGTAAAAAATGACAGGAAGGATTTTTCCATAAGATATTACAAAAATATTAAGTAATTGTTGCATAGTTTTTGTAATTGTGTTACTATGTCAAAGATTACGGAGGATATTTTATGGAAACTTCTTATCAGATTTCATTAAAACAGAGCAAACATCATCGTAAAGTTCAGCATATGATGATTATGACGACCAATTCCGTGGATGAGGAGGTAAAGCCCTATGTGCTGCATCCGGCCACATCCTGGATCGCGATTCTGACACTGAGTGTACTGCTCGGCGCGACGGTGGGATATACCTACCATCAACGTCAGGTTTTTGCGGATTATCAGGGAACGATCGAGGCACAGAGCGTTCTGATCGCCGATCTCGAGGCGGAGAAGATGGACCTTCAGTCCACCGTCAACACGCTCAGCGGAGAAGTTCAGATCCTCAGCGATACGGTCAATACCAAGGTGGCGGCCGAGGCAGAACTGACAGAGGCGATCAATTCCCAGTCCATGCCGACGGAATTCCCTCTGACCGGGTCCGCGACGATCGAAGAGCTCTCGGAGGAACATCCGATCCTGGTCTTCACGGTGCAGTCCGGAACCGCAGTCGTAGCGGCTGCTGCAGGAACGGTGACAGAAGTGTCGGATGATGAAACCTATGGTCATCTGATTAAAATAGATCATGGGAACGGCTATGTGACGGTCTACCGCAACGCCGGAGATATTCTGGTGAAGGAAGGGGATACCGTGGCACAGGGGAATACACTGTACCTGATCTCCAACCGCAAGGACAAGCTCGGATATGAGATGCTCCTGGACGGAGAGTACATTAATCCTATGGACATGCTTTCAATCAACGGTTAATCGGGGGGAATACAAAAGCGATATGAAGAAGAAGGAAATCAGAATTACCACACTGATCGGGAAAGGATCCGTGGTGCAGGGCGGCTTTTCCGCACCGGACAGCGCAAGAATCGACGGAACGGTGAACGGTGACGTGGAGATCGAAGGAACGCTGGTCCTGGGCACATCCGCAGAGATCAACGGCAATATCCGCGCAGAGGAAGTAGTCGTAGGCGGAGAGGTGACAGGCAATATCACGGCGCCTGCCAGGGTCGAGCTGAGTGCGACGGCCAAGGTGATCGGAGATGTGTGCACGGAAACGATCGTGATCGACGAGCATGCCATCTTCCAGGGTAGCTGCAATATGAACCAGGAGCTTCCCGACCATCAGAACCGGCATCGTGCCGTCTACCGCAAGGCAGCCCGCAACAGCAAGAAGTCCGCGGCGGCAGCCGTGGCGGCGGCTCTTCAGGAGGTCAAGGACCAGGAGGAGCAGGAGAGTGCGGCTCCGGCAGAGGAGAAGGAGCGCGCGATCGAAGCGGCGGAGAGTTCCGTTGCAGCCGAATAATCCGAATCATGGCAAAAAAAAATGACCGGGAGTCCCGGTCATTTTTTTGTACCTTTTTGTCAATCCTTGGACTCGTCCTGCCGCATACGGGACAGAACGAGATCGTAGCCGTCCTTGCCGTAGGCAAGCGAACGGTTGACACGGCTGATCGTAGCGGTCGAAGCGCCGGTCTTGGACGCGATGGAGAGATAGGTCTTATCCTCCTTGAGCATAGTAGCCACTTCAAAGCGCTGGGACATGCTCAGAAGCTCCTTTACCGTGCAGAGATCTTCAAAAAAGGCGTAGCATTCTTCTCTTGTGCGAAGCTGAAGGATTCCGTCAAAAAGAGAGTCCACCGCTTCGTTCTGCAATTTATCGTTCATGTCTCACCCCGGATGGTGACGATCCATCCTTCCTTTCTTGTTTTCGCTATCATATTAACACTTTAGTTTATGAAAGTAAACCTTGATTTCGCGTAAATACGAAAATCTTGCCATGTAGTTTTGAAAACTATATAATAAAACATACAAAATACTTCTGGAACAGGGGAAGAGAATGGCAAACGCAAATGATGATCTGGAGAAGTCTCTGGAGCGGGCTTATCGCGCGCTGGATTTTATGGAGACGATCGCTCCGGAGGAATTTCCGAATATTGAGCTGTACATGGATCAGGTGACAACCTTCATGGACCGTAAGCTGCGCATGACGCTGCGCAATCCGGGAGACAAGGTCCTGACCAAGACCATGATCAACAATTATGCGAAAAATGAACTGATTCCGCCGCCGGTGAAGAAGAAATACAACAAGGAGCATCTCTATGAGCTGCTTTTTATTTTCTATTTCAAGAGCTTTCTTTCGATCGGGGACATCCAGACCCTTCTCACACCGCTTAACGAGCAGGTCTTCGGCAAGGATACGGATTTCGGCATCGAGGAGATCTATGCCGAGATCCTCAAGATGGGCAAGGGATCCAGGAGCGCCGTGAAGCGGGATATGACGGAGAAGTTCGAGGCGGCCGATGATGCGTTTCGGAATCTCTCGGAGGAAAAACGCGAGTATCTGCGGAAATTCGCCTACATCTGCGAGCTCGGGTATGATATTTTCCTGAAAAAGAGCATCATCGAGCACATGATCGATGAGATGGCGCTGAAAGCCATGGAGGACGGAGAATAATAAGCAAGACTCTTGAAAGACCTTTCGATTTGAATTAAAATGATTTTGTTGGGGTTTATCAACAAATAACTACTTATGAAGGGAGATTCAAATGGGTTTATTAGCAGCGGCAAAAGATTCGATTTCTACCTTACTTAAGGATCAGTGGAGAGAGTACTTTTACTGTGATTCTCTTCCGGAGACCATTCTGATGACCAAGGGCAAGACCCGTCAGGACGGATCTAAGAACAACAAAGGAACGGACAACATTATCTCCAACGGCTCCATCATCGCTGTCAATGAAGGACAGTGCATGATCATTGTGGATCAGGGTGCTGTGGTGGATTTCTGTGCTGAGGCGGGTGAATTCATCTATGATACCTCCACAGAGCCTTCCCTGCTGTACGGAAACCTGGGTGACAATCTGAAGAAGACCTTCCAGACGGTCGGTCGGAGATTCACCATGGGCGGCAGCACCGGTAAGGATCAGAGAGTGTATTTTTTCAATACCAAGGAGATCCCGAACAATCTTTTCGGTACGGCCAGCCCGGTTCCGTTCCGTGTCGTGGATACCAATATCGGACTGGATGTCGATATTTCCCTGAGGTGCAACGGAAGATATTCCTTCCGTCTGACCGATCCCCTTGCATTCTATAAGGGTGTCGCGGGTAATGTAACGGGCGATTACAAGACCGAGCAGATCACTTCCCAGATGAAGTCCGAGCTGATCGATGCTCTGCAGCCCGCGTTCGCGCAGATCTCCGAGCTGGGCATCCGCTACAGTGCGGTTCCCGGACATACCAAGGAGATGAAGGATGCTCTGAATGCAGCTCTGGCTGAGGACTGGGGCGTCAAGCGCGGCATCACCATCGAGAGCGTGGCCTTCAATTCCGTTAAGGCTTCCGAGGAAGACGAAGCCATGATCAAGGAGCTGCAGAGAACTGCAGTCATGCGTAATCCGGGTATGGGCGCCGCAAATATCAATATGGCGCAGGCAGATGCCATGAGAGCAGCTGCTTCGAACACCTCCACCGGCCCCATGATGGCATTTGCGGGCATGAATATGGCGCAGATGGCCGGCGGCATGAATGCCAACAACCTCTACAGTATGGACGCTCAGATGCAGGCACAGCAGGCGCAGCAGGCTGCACCCGCAGCAGGCGCGGTAGTGGCAGGCGCTGCTCCCAAGCTCGGCTGGAAGTGCCCGGATTGCGGGACCGATAACAACACCGGCAAGTTCTGCACGAACTGTGGCAAGCCGAAGCCTTCGGATGCGGGCTGGACCTGCAGCTGCGGCACGGTGAACCAGGGAAAGTTCTGTCAGAACTGCGGAGCCAAGAAGCCGGAAGGCGCGCCGATCTACAAGTGTGACAAGTGCGGCTGGGAGCCCGAGGATCCTGCAAATCCTCCGAAGTTCTGCCCGCAGTGCGGCGATCCTTTTGACGACAGCGATAAAGTCTGATCCGTATCGGATACCATCAGCGCCCGCCCGTAATCGGACGGGCGCTTTACTGTTATTAAGGAGTTTTATGGATTTATCGATTTTGGAAAACTTAAATCCGGAACAGCAGCGGGCCGTGCAATGCACGGAGGGTCCGCTCCTGATCCTCGCCGGGGCCGGATCCGGCAAGACGAGAACGCTCACCTGCCGTGTGGCCTATCTGATTGAGCACGAGGATATCAGTCCGTGGAATATTCTCGCGATCACCTTCACCAACAAGGCGGCCGGAGAGATGCGCGAGCGCGTGGTGGCGATGATCGGTCCGGCGGCGGAGCGCATGTGGATCTCTACCTTCCATTCGGCCTGCATCCGTATCCTGCGGCAGAACATCGACCGGATCGGGTACGATGCGAATTTTACGGTATATGACACGGATGACCAGAAGACGGTTATGAAGAATGTTTGCAAGAAGCTGGGCATCGACACGAAGCGTTACAAGGAGCGGGCCCTTCTGTCGCAGATCTCTTCCGCCAAGGATGATCTGATCTCCGTGCAGGAGTATGAGAACAGCACCTTCGGCGACTTTACGAAAGTGGTGGTGGCGAGAGCCTACCGGGAGTATCAGGAGCAGCTACAGAAGAGCAATGCGCTCGATTTCGACGATATCATTCTCCTGACGGTAAAGCTGTTCCGGGAATGTCCGGAAGTATTGGAATATTATCAGGACCGCTTCCGTTATATCCTGGTGGATGAGTACCAGGATACGAACAAGGCTCAGTTCGAACTGGTACGTCTTCTGGCGGACCGTTACCGGAATCTCTGCGTGGTCGGTGATGATGACCAGTCCATCTACAAGTTCCGCGGGGCCAATATCCGGAATATCCTGGACTTTGAGCAGTATTATCCGGAAGCGACCGTGATCAAGCTGGAGCAGAACTACCGTTCCACCAAGGGCATCCTGGATGCTGCGAACGCGGTGATCCGCAACAACGTCGGGCGTAAGAGCAAGGCCCTCTGGACGGAGAAGGATGGGGGCGCACCGATCCGGTTTTTCCAGCTGGAAAGCGCCTACGAAGAGGCGGAGACCATTGTGGGCGACATCCGCAGCAAGGTGCTGAGCGGAAAACGCAGCTATAAGGATTTTGCCGTTTTATACCGGACCAACGCGCAGGCGAGACTCATCGAGGAGCGTCTGGTGCTGAAGGGAATCCCGTACAATGTGGTCGGCGGGACCAATTTCTACGCCCGCGCCGAGATTAAGGATATGATCGCGTACCTGAAGACGATCGAGAACGGCCTGGACGAGGTGGCGCTGCGGAGGATCATCAATGTTCCGAAACGCAGCATCGGAGCGGCCTCGATCGGGAAGCTGGCGGATTATGCCGAGATCCGGGATATTTCGCTTTTTGACGCCATGACCTATGTGCAGGATATTCCCGGACTCGGGAAGACAGGTGCGAAGATAGAACAGTTCACGGACATGATCACGGAGCTGCGCACGCGGCTGCCGGATCGGGGCGTTGCGGGCACGCTGCGGGAGATCCTGGAGCGGACGGATTATCAGGGCTATCTGACGGATCTGGACGAGGAGAGCGCCGAGGATCGCATCGCGAACGTGGACGAGCTGATCACGAAGGCCGTGGCGTACGAGGAAGTGCATGAGGATGCGTCCTTAAGCGGCTTTCTGGAGGAAGTGGCGCTGGTCAGCGATCTGGACAATGTGGAGAACGGGGACGAGCGGGTGCTTTTGATGACCCTGCATTCCGCAAAGGGACTGGAGTTCCCCGTGGTCTATCTGGCCGGGATGGAAGACGGGCTGTTCCCGAGCTATATGTCGATCTCGTCCGGAGATGCGGAAGATCTCGAGGAGGAGCGCAGACTGGCCTATGTAGGCATCACGCGCGCGCAGGAGGAGCTGATCCTGACCTGTGCCAAGATGCGGATGCTGCGGGGCGAGACCCAGTTCAACGCGCTGAGCCGCTTTGTGAGGGAGATCCCCCGCGAGCTGATCAAGGGCAATCTGCCCGGAAAAAATCAGTATGTGGACCGGGAGGAGAGTGCCTATGAGCGGTCCAGAGAGGACTATGGTGAGGAGCGGCGCTATGTGGACAGCAGTGCTTTTGCGCAGGGAGATCGTCCGCGCGCGGTGGTGCGCAGGAGAGAGACGCCGGATTACGCCAAGCCGTTTTCCCTGAAGCAGGGCGCCGAGCAGCTGAAGGAAGCGGGGATCCATAAGGGCTTTGGAGGACAGACGGGCGCGCTGGGCTATGAGGTCGGTGACCGCGTGAGCCACAAGAAATTCGGCGAGGGCCTTGTGATGGAGATCACCTCGGAGCCAAGGGACTATAAAGTGACGGTGGACTTTGATGCATTCGGCACAAAAGTGATGTATGCCTCCTTTGCAAAACTGCAGAAGGTATGATAAACTTTAATCAGATATTGATCGCTGCAGATACGTAATCCATAGGGAATGATTCCCGGAAAGGTGGCCCTGCATGGGGAAATTCGGAAATATAAAACTGGAGAATGTGAATCTTGAGGATCTTAAGAATCTGGTGGATCTTTCCAAGCTGACGGATGCTGTCAAGGCAGCGGATGTCTCCAAACTGACCAGACTTCTGAACAGGGAGAAGGAAGAGGAGGAGATCGTGGAAGAGAAGAAGACGAAAGTATGGGTGATTCTTCTTGCGATCATCGGTGTCATCCTGATCGGCTGCATTGTCGGCTATTTCCTGTATCGCCGCTTCAAGCCCGATTATCTGGAGGACTTCGAGGACGAGTTCGAGGATGACGATCCTTTTGAGGATGATGATGATTTCTTTTTCACCGATCCGGAGGAAAGCTGAAGCTGCGTATGCAGATGGGCTGAGGAAGGGTATTCCGGTGCATGAAAAAAGGTGAGATCTTTGAGGGCAGAGTTCTGCGCATGGATTTCCCGAACAAGGGGATCGTATGCACGGAGGCAGGCGGGATGGTGATCGTCAAGAATGCGCTGCCCGGTCAGAAAGTACAATTCAGAATCAATAAATTAAGAAAAGGGAAGGCGGAAGGCCAATTGCTTCAGGTGCTCGAAAAAGCACCGCAGGAGGATGGCCCGACGTGTTCCTTTTTTGGCGTGTGTGGGGGATGTACCTCACTGTCCATGAATTATGATTCGCAGCTGCGGATGAAGGAGGAGCAGATCCGACGGCTTTTGGAGCCGGTCCTGGAGCGGCAGTCCACCGCATATACCTGGGAGGGGATCCTCGGGAGTCCGAAGCCCTATGAATACCGAAACAAGATGGAATTCTCCTTCGGGGATGAGTACAAGGATGGGCCGCTGGCGCTCGGTCTGCACCGCAGAGGGAGCTTTTATGACCTCGTGACGGTGAGGGACTGCCGGATCGTGGATGCGGATTATCGGAGCATTCTGACGGCCACGTGCGACTTCTTCGCGGAGCGGGGCGTGACCTATTTCCACAAGAATACGCATTTCGGGTATCTGCGGCATCTCCTGGTGCGAAAGGCAGCACAGACCGGAGAGATCCTGGTCGCCCTGGTGACGAGCTCCCAGACGGACGCAATGTATGGAAGTCTTTCCGGGTGTCCGGAAGAAAGCGGTGCGGGAATGCGGGAGATGTCCGGATGCGGAGGAGACAGGACAGGTGTATCTGAAAAGAAGCTTCTGGAGGATTATACGGCGCTTCTTAAGTCGCTCCCGCTGCAGGGGACCTATGCAGGGATCCTGCATATCGTGAATGATTCCATCGCGGATGTGGTGCGCAGCGACCGTACGGATCTGTTATACGGGAAGGACTGGTTCTATGAGGAGCTTCTCGGACTGCGCTTCCGCATCAGCACGTTCTCCTTTTTCCAGACCAATTCCTACAGCGCGGAGGTGCTCTACGGAGTGGCTCGGGAGTATGTGAAGGACGCTCTGCGGGGCGAAGAAGAGAAGCCTGCGAAGTTGCCGGAGGTATTCGACCTCTACAGCGGTACCGGAACGATTGCGCAGTTGATCGCTCCTGTCGCGGCACATGTCACGGGCGTGGAGATCGTTGAGGAGGCCGTGGAAGCGGCAAAGCGCAATGCGGAAGAAAACGGACTGACCAATTGCAGCTTCCTTGCCGGCGATGTGCTGAAGGTGCTTGATGATATCCCGGTAAAGCCGGATCTCATCGTCCTGGATCCACCGCGTGACGGCATCCATCCAAAGGCGCTGCCGAAGATTCTCTCTTACGGTGTGGAACATATCGTCTATATCTCCTGCAAGCCAACGAGCCTGGCGAGGGATCTTGAGAGTTTCCTGGACGCCGGATACGTAGTAAAGCGCGTTTGCTGCGTGGATCAGTTCCCCTGGACGGCTAATACGGAGACTGTGTGCCTCTTGTGCAGGCAAAATGTGGATGGATATGTGAAAGT
>JAFYEE010000120.1 GCA_017544405.1 Lachnospiraceae bacterium | reverse complement strand
GCTGGACCGCCGTCCGATCGGGTACGGCAAGACCTCCGTCGGCTCGATCAAAGGGGAATCCTCCCATCAGGAGCATCCGTTTATGGCGCTTGTGTCGGAAAAAGCCACGCAGGAGAGCGGAAAAGTCTACGGATTTTCCTTTGTCTGGTCCGGGAACTTCCTGGCCCAGGTGGAGAAGTCGCAGTTTGATCAGCTGCGCGTGCAGATGGGCATTCACCCGTCGAATTTTGCCTTTTCGCTCAATCCCGGCCAGGGCTTCCAGACACCGGAAGTGATCGCCGTCTTCTCCGACCGCGGACTGGGGCACATGACCCGCACCTTCCATGACGTGTTTCGCAACCACCTGATCCGCAGTCCCTATAAGGACAAAAAGCGCCCGATCCTCATCAACAACTGGGAAGCCACCTATTTTGATTTCAATACGGAAAAGCTCTTAAGCATTGCCCACGAAGCGAAAAAATGCGGGATCGAGATGCTCGTCATGGACGACGGCTGGTTCGGGAAGCGCAATGATGACAATTCCAGCCTCGGCGACTGGACCGTCAATGAGGAAAAGCTCCCCGGCGGCCTGAAGTACCTCGTGGACGAGGTGAACAAGATCGGCCTGAAGTTCGGCATCTGGTTTGAGCCGGAGATGATCTCCCCGGAGTCTGAGCTGTACCGGCGTCACCCGGACTGGGCGATCGCGATCCCCGGCCGTGTGCCCACCCGTTCCCGCAACCAGTTTGTGCTGGATCTTACCCGGGACGAGGTGGTGGACTATGTATACGAGGCTGTGGCCTCGGTGCTGCGCAGCGCCAATGTGGAATATGTCAAATGGGATATGAACCGGCAGCTGACGGATCTCGGAAGCGCCGGGCTGGAGCCGGACCGTCAGGGAGAGCTTTCCTTCCGCTACGTGATGGCGGTGTACCAGCTCCAGGAGCGACTCCTGCAGGAGTTCCCGAACCTTCTGCTGGAGAACTGCTCCGGCGGCGGGGGACGTTTTGACCCGGGCATGCTTTATTTCAGCCCGCAGATCTGGACCTCGGACGACACGGACGCGGTCGAGCGCCTCGGCATCCAGGAGGGGACGGCGCTGGTCTATCCGCTTTCTGCCATGGGTGCGCATGTATCAGACTGCCCGAATCATATCGTCGGACGCACGACGCCCTTTACCACCAGAGGGCATGTCGCCCTGGCGGGAACCTTCGGGTACGAGCTGGACATCACGAAGATCTCACAGGCGGACCGCGAGGAGATCAAGGAGCAGGTGGCGATGTACCACCGGTACAATGACCTGGTGCGCTCCGGCGATTATTACCGGATCGCCTCCTATGCGGAGAATCATTTCTACGACTGCTATGAGGTCGTAGCGAAGGATCGGAGCGAAGCGCTGGTCACCTTCGTGCAGGTGCTCGGCCGTCCGAATCAAAAGGGACGCCTCATCCATATCCCGGGGCTCGATCCGGAGCGGACCTACCGCGTGGAGGGCGAGGACCTGACCCTGACCGGCGGCACCCTCGAGCGGGCAGGACTGTTTGTGCAGGATCTGCACGGGGACTTCCGGTCGAAGCTGATCCACATCGTGGCGGCAGACGGGGAATGAAATGGCAGCAACGAATCTGTTTTTCAATAAAAAATGAGGTAGGGAAAGATGGCAAAAGCAGTAAAACTGGCAGACATAGCAAAACCGCTGGGCGTCAGTGTGGTGACGGTATCGAAGGCCCTCTCGGGACAGAAGGGCGTCAGCGATGAGATGCGGGCCAAGATCGTGGAGCTCGCGGACAAGCTGGGATACGTTCAGCCCTCCGCCGCCAAGCGGGAACAGATCAGCCGCAGTCACAACATCGGGGTTCTGATCCAGGAAGATTATATCGAGCAGAGCGCTTCCTTCTACTGGAATCTGTACCAGCAGGTGGCACGGATCACGGTGGAAGCAGGGAGCTTTACCATGATGGAGGTGATCACCCGGAGGATGGAGGAGGAGATCCTGCTGCCCCGCCTCCTGCTCGAGCAGAAGGTCGACGGGCTGCTGATCATCGGCCCGGTCTCGGAGAATTACCTGATCGCCCTGAATGCGCAGGCGACGCCGCTGATGTATCTGGATTTTGCCGACCGGGAGCGGGGAAGCGATGCCGTGATCTCGGACAGCTTCTACGGCGCGGCGCTCATGACTGATTATCTGATCGCAAACGGACACCGCAAGATCGGCTTCGCCGGCACGGTGCTTGCGACCAACGCCATCACGGACCGTTATCTCGGCTATGTCAAATCCCTCATGGAGCATGGTCTGGAACCGAAGCCGGAATGGGTGATTGACGACCGCGCACCGGGCGGCGGGGCGATCGAGGCGGAGCACTATCTGCAGCTTCCGAAGGATCTGCCGACGGCGTTCTTCTGCAACTGCGATCTCACCGGCGGCATTCTGATCCGCAAGCTCGAGTCGGTCGGCCTGCGCGTGCCGGAAGATGTGTCGATCGTGGGCTTTGACAATTATATCTATCCCGGAATCTGTGATATCGAGATCACTTCCTATGATGTCAACGCCACAGAGATGGCGCAGACGGCGGTGGATCATCTTCTGGCCAAGATCGAGGAGCGCCCGTACCGCAAGGGACAGGTGATGATCGAGGGGAGCATCGTGGAAAAAGACAGCGTACGGAAGCTGAAAAAATAGACCGGCCGGGGAAAAAAAGAAACAACAAAACGCAAAAAAAGAGTTGACTTACGTTAAAAGTGGGGTATACTTAACTTAAAGTTAGTTGTTAAATTAACTTAAATTTAAGTAAAACGAGTTGTAGGATTTTGCAAAAGGCAGGGCGAAGGCCCGGACAGCGCTGGATCTCAGCGATCATCAGAGAAGGAGAAGAGTATGCCCAACGTAAAAATCATCGCACCCGCATTACCCAATATTCCCTGGCAGGAGAAACCCGAAGGACTGAAAGGTGCCCCGGTCTGGAGATATACGGACAACCCGATCATCCGCCGCAATCCAATCGAGGGTGTGGCCCGCATTTTCAACAGTGCGGTGGTTCCCTATGAGGGAGCTTACATCGGCGTTTTCCGCGGCGAGCAGACCAACGGGATCCCTTACGTTTATCTCGGAAGAAGTAAGGACGGCATCTCCTGGGAGTTTGATCCCAAGCCCATCCCTTTCAAAAATGAGAAGGGGGAGGACTTCATGCCCGTTTATGCTTACGATCCCCGCCTCGTGAAGGTGGAGGATACCTATTATGTGATCTGGTGCCAGGACTTCTTCGGCGCTGCGATCGGTATGGCGAAGACCACCGATTTCAAGACCTTCACCCGTCTGGAGAATCCGTTCCTGCCCTTCAACCGCAATGCGGTTCTCTTCCCGCGCAAGATTGGCGGCAAGTTTATGCTGCTGAGCCGTCCCTCCGATTCCGGCCACACGCCCTTCGGTGATATTTTCCTTTCCGAGAGCCCGGATCTGGTCTACTGGGGAAAGCATCGCCATGTCATGAGCCGCGGCAACGAGTGGTGGGAGTCCCTGAAGATCGGCGGCGGCGCTGCGCCCATTGAGACGAGCGAGGGCTGGCTTCTTTTCTACCATGGGGTCAGCGGCACCTGCAACGGGTATGTCTATTCCATCGGCGGCGCGATCCTCGACATCAACGAGCCCAGCAAGGTGCTCTATCGCTGCGAGAACTTCCTCCTCACCCCGGAGACGGATTATGAGGAGCGCGGCTTTGTGCCCAATGTCACCTTCCCCTGCGCGACTCTGCAGGATCCGGAGACCGGACGCATCGCCATCTACTACGGCTGCGCGGACAGTTATGTATCCATGGCCTTCACCGAGATCGACGCGGTGGTCGGCTACATCAAGGAGCACAGCGTAACGAACGGAACCGACACCGAGCTCGGCATCCGCTGATCACAGACAAAGTTAACGGCGGTATTCGCTGCTTTTGCAGACCGGATACCGCCTCTCTTTACCGTTTCCGGCGCCCGGAAGCGGAGCATGGGGATTATCCCAAGGGGGACCATACGATGATTCACGAAAAATACTACGAACTGCAGCGCAGGCAGGACGAGCTGCTTGCCCGCAAAAACGAAGTGGCAGAATTTTACAACGGGATCTACGAGCGGTATAAGTATCCCGTGCTCACCCGGGAGCATCTGCCGATCCTCTGGCAATATGACATCGATCGGGAGACGAATCCCTTCTTCGAGGAACGCCTGGGGATCAACGCCGTGATGAATTCCGGCGCGATCTATCGGAACGGAAAATACTACCTCGTGGCGCGTATCGAGGGGAATGACCGCAAGTCCTTCTTCGGTGTCGCGGAGAGTGAGACCGGCGTCGACGGCTTCCGTTTTTGGGATTACCCGATCCTGCTCGAGGATACCTGCCCCGAGGAGACCAATGTCTATGACATGCGCCTGACGCAGCATGAGGACGGCTATATCTACGGCGTCTTCTGCTCCGAGAGCAAGGACACCTCCGTAAGTGACCTTTCCGCAGCGGTGGCGGCCGCCGGGATCGTGCGCACGAAGGATCTCGTGCACTGGGAGCGGCTGGAGAATCTGAGGACCCTGCGCTCCCCGCAGCAGCGCAATGTGGTGCTGCATCCGGAATTCGTGAACGGAAAATATGCCTTCTACACCCGTCCGATGGATGACTTCATCGAGACCGGAAGCGGCGGCGGCATCGGCTTCGGACTTTGCGACGATATCACCCATGCGGTGATCGACGAGGAGAAGATGACGTCCCTGCGCAAATATCACACCATCACCGAGGCTAAGAACGGTGCGGGCGCTCCGCCGATCAAAACGGAGCGGGGCTGGATCCACATCGCCCATGGCGTCCGCAATACCGCAGCGGGTCTCCGGTATGTCATCTATGCCTTTGCGACGGATCTCGAGGATCCCTCCAAAGTCATCGCGGAGCCCTCGGGACTCCTGATCGGACCCAGAGGCGAGGAGCGCGTGGGGGATGTCAGCAATGTGGTCTTCACCAACGGTGCGGTGGTGAATGAACGCGGCGAAGTGTTTATTTACTACGCATCCTCCGATACGCGGATGCATGTGGCAACCACGACCCTGGACCGCCTGATCGACTATGTTTTTTCTACCCCGCAGGATCCCGGGCGCAGCGTGCTGTGCGTACGGCAGCGCTGCGATCTCATCCGGAAAAACATGGAGCTTCTGGGAAAAAAGGAATGAGGACGAAACATGCGGAAGATTGATTATGACAGAGCCGTTGTAACTCACGGAAATACGGAGAAGATTCAGAGCGTCCTGCGCAGAGCCGAGGCAGGGGCCGACCTGACCATCGCCTTCCTGGGCGGCTCGATCACCCAGGGAAGCCTTGCGAGTACTCCGCAGCTTTGCTACGCGTACCGTGTGTACGAGTGGTGGCAGCAGACCTTTCCCAAGGCGCATTTTAAGTACCTGAACGCCGGGATCGGCGCGACGGATTCGCAGTTCGGCTGCGCGCGGGTGCAGGAGGATGTGCTGGAGCATTCCCCGATTTCGTGCTGCTCGAATATGCGGTCAATGACGCGGCCAATGCGCATTACCGTGAGACCTTTGAGGGCGTGGTGCGCCGGATTCTGCAAGCCGATTCGTCTCCCGCCTTGATGATCATGTACAATGTGTGCTATGATAGCGGATCGAGTGCGGAACTTTTCCATGCACAGGTCGTGCGGCACTACGATCTGCCGGCCGTGAGCATGCGAAGCACGATCTATCCCGAGCTTCTGGCGGGTCGGATCCGAAACGAAGAGATCACGCCGGACAATCTCCATCCGAATGATGCCGGTCACGAGCTGGTGGCGAGCGTGATCACCTGCGGACTGGAGCAGATCCGTGCGGAGATGGACCGGGGCGCCGCGGAAGGGACGGATGCAAAATTGCCCGCACCCCTGACCCGGAATGCGTATGAGGATTCCGTGCGGCTTCGGAACATGAATGCTTGCGTGGTCGCATGCGAGGGCTTTACCCCGGATCCGCAAAAACAGGAGCACATCACCGAGATCTTTCGCTGCGGATGGACCGCGAAGGAGAAGGGCAGCAGGATCGTCTTTCGCGTGGAGGGCTCCTGCATCGGTGTGCAATATCGCAAAACCATACAGCTTCCTGCCCCTGTGGCGGAAGTCATCCTCGACGGAGACGCGGAGCATGCGCAGATCCTGGATGCGAATTTTGATGAGACCTGGGGAGATAAGCTCGTGCTGGATACGATCCTGGATCATGGGGAGCCCGGTGAGCACTTCGTGGAGATCCGTCTGAAGGAGACCCATCCGGACGACCGGCTTCCCTTCTATCTGGTCAGCGTGATCGCATCGGGGAGAGACTAAAGAGGGATCGGAACAAACTTACGAAAAGAGAACGACAGAACATGGAAGAAATCATCCGTTTAAAACCATATTTTTCACATACCATCTGGGGCGGCAGCAGGCTGCGGGAGGAGTTCGGTTACCCGGAACCCGGCGAGGACATCGGCGAATGCTGGGGCATCTCGGCCCACCCGAACGGGGATGATACCGTGGTCGGCGGAGCGTTTGACGGACAGAAGCTGAGCAGCCTCTGGGACAGCCACCGCGAGCTCTTCGGAAATCTGGAGGGCGACCGTTTCCCCCTGCTGGTCAAGATCATCGATGCCAAAGCGGATCTGAGCATCCAGGTGCATCCGGACGATGCCTACGCGGGCGAGCATGAGAACGGCTCCCTCGGCAAGACGGAATGCTGGTACGTGCTGGATTGCCCGGAGGACGGCCGGCTGGTGGTCGGCCACAATGCGCAGACCGCGGAGGAGCTTCGGGAGATGATCGCGCAGGGCAGATGGAAGGATTTCCTTCGTGAGATTCCGGTCAGGCCCGGCGACTTCATCCAGATCGATCCCGGCACCGTGCATGCGATCAAGGGCGGCGTCATGGTCCTCGAGACCCAGCAGAGCAGCGATATCACCTACCGTGTCTACGATTATGACAGGCTCCAGAACGGAAAGCCCCGTCCGCTGCACCTTTCGCAAAGCCTCGATGTCATCACGGTTCCCGCGCGTTCCGTGCAGGATACGATCGTACATGCGCAGCACACGCCGGAAAATCAGCTTTTTACGCTTTGCTCCGGCAGATACTACACCGTATCCAAGCTTGTCGTCCGGGACCTTTGCAGCGTGGAAACGCACGCGCCCTTCCTTAATTTCACCGTATATTCCGGATCGGGCATGCTGAACGGAACGCCCGTCCGCAAGGGCGACCATCTGATCCTTACGTCCGCCGTCCATCAGCTCCGTATGACCGGCTCCTTCGAAGCCATCGTCTCGCATGTGTAGGGACGAGCCGAAGTATCTGACAAGTGAAAAAAGGACTGTTACGAGTATCCTTTCGTAGCAGTCCTTTTGTCGTCTATGCATCCATCGAGATCTTCCCGATCTCGTCGTATTTTACGATCGATCCGCGATTCTTCTTCGCCTCATACAGCGCGGCATCCGCATGCTGCAGCCACTCGGAAGGCGTCATCACACCGTCCCATCCCTCGATTCCGAAGCTCAGCGAGGAAAACCGGTGATGTGCACAGACCGGCATGTTACGGTAGGAAGACTGGATCATCTCACAGATCGGAATACACGATTCCGGATCCCGGTGCGCTACCAGACAGAACTCGTCTCCGCCGTAACGGAAGGCTTCCACCCCTTTGATCTCGGTGAGGACCGACCCGAGCGCTTTCAGATACTCGTCTCCGAGCTGGTGCCCCAGTTCGTCATTGAGCTGCTTGAAATGGTCGATGTCCAGAAAAATCAGCGAGAAATTCCGGTCCGCGTCGGCGCCGGCCAGGATCTGGTCGAAGACCACACGCAATCCCTTGCGGTTCTTAAGCCCGGTCAGCATATCCGTCTGTGTTGCATTCTGACTGACGATAAACATCTCTTTCTTGAGCTTTTCAAGCATGACCAGGCGGTTGCACAGCGCCAGCTCCACAAGGATGCTCAGGATGAAGAGCACATTGTTGAGAAAGGCCATCGTATCAAAGCCGCGGTTGTTCAGAAAGTCCTCCATCGAGACCAGAGATGACAGATAATATCCCGCCTCCTGCAAAAGCAGGGTGAGGACGCAGACGATCCGCAGAAGATGTCTGGATCCGTACAGCGTCGTAACCAGCAGCGGCAATGTGAAAAACATGATGGTGATATTGAAATCACTGTGCACCAGATAGATATTGAAAACGAGCGTAAACATGGAGATGATGGGTGCATAGGTGACCTGGTTCCTCCGGGCATACCGCCGGTGAAACACAAAAAACGCGAGGCTGAGCCCTATGAAATTGATCATCGAGGGCAGGAGGACGAATTTGAACAAATATCCCCTGGGCCCGACCATCGTGATGCCCGAGGACCGGATGGGAAGCCACATGGCCAGCTCCAGCAGGAACTGGATCATGGCACCGATCACGGTGGCATTGAGCATCATCAGCTCAAACTGGTGGATGATGCTTAAATAGTTCCCGGAATTACGATCGATTTTCAAAGACTTAAAAAGATATACTTGCATAGACCTCTCCGACAGTACGTGAAAACATCCCCCAAAAGTATGTTCATCGTAGCATGAATGCTACTTAAAAGCAAAACTTTTTTAAGTAAACGGAAAAAGGCGCCTGACCAGGGCGTCTTTTTCCATAAAAGGGAGATGAATGAGTAGAGAATCGGATCAGTGAACCAAACCTCTGTCTTCGTAATATACCTTAACCTGTATGTTCTGGTTGTAATCCCCGAAGGACTCCCCGAAGAGCGTCAATCCGCCGCAGTTTGCGGTATCCTTCGGAACCGAGAAGGTCAGGTTAATGTCACTGTTGTAATCCAGATGCAGATCCTGGATGGTGGTGCCGGAGAGCTTGTAGGTTCCGTCCATGAAGGTTCCGGCGTCGTTGATCACCAGCGTCTTGAGCAGTCCGTACTGATTCAGCGCTTCCGGCCACCAGATCGGGGAGAGCATTCCGTGCCGCGCACCGAAGTCGCCGGGGCTGATCCATTTACCGAGCGGCTGGTCATTGATGGAAAAATAGATATCGCTGGGATAATCCTCATTGAATTCCGGACATTCCGAGGAGATCTCAAAGGAGATCTGAAGTTCCGTCACTTCCTGGCCGGCCTTCAGGCGGTTCGGGAGATTGTAGGAGATGCTTCCGTATCCGATCCAGAGGATCCCGGCATTGAAGCGCTCCGGATAGGAGAAGACCTTCGGGTTGTCCAGATCACCGATGATATTGCCGGTCGTGGCGATCCCGCAGGTGGGGTGAACTTCCGCGGAAGTAAAGCACCCGACGGCGATCTCATCCGTGTAGCAGCTGCGGGCACCGGTTCCGCTGGTCGGGGCCAGATCCACGATCATGCGCTCGTAACGAGGACGGACCAGCTTCATGATCCCGCGCTTGCCGGAAGAGGTCTGAATGGAGACCAGTCCGGCGGCCTCCAGCTTGCCTACATGCATGGAGATGGCGGAATTGGTTACCCCCAGAGCTTCGGCCAGATCGTTCATGCTCAGGTGGTCATCTTCATAGATCATTTCCATGATACGCAGGCGGACCGGGGTACTCAAAGCCTTGAATACCTCCTCAGCCTCGCTGAGTGAATGCAGGTAAAGCATAGGGCGTCCTTTCCGGAAAGCAGAGTAAAACATCCGAAATATATTTAAGCAAAAAATGAAACAATAGATAAAATTCAGACAAAACTGAAAGATATTTTATTTCACCTTTCACTTCATGATTGAGTATAGGCAGAAACAGGCAGGATGTCAACATAAAAACCACATTCGAACATTCGATTTGTCAGTTTGCACAAAAATAGCACCTCTGTTTTCTACACTTAAATCTTGAACATTTCATTGAAAAACGAAATATCATATTGTATTCTTATGAATGAAATCAATCGGAAATCGAAAAGATTAACTAAAAAGTGAAACATAACACGCACGAAAAGGTTTAAGAGGCACGGGGTTTCATGATTGATTGAAGCAAAGACCATAAAAGCAGTGTTGTAGAGAAAGGGAGAGAGTTATGTACCGTTTGTACGTCAACCCGAATGTAAAGAAAGGACATATCCATCCGGAGATCCAGGGGCATTTTTCCGAGCACCTCGGAAGATGCATCTACGAAGGTCTCTATGTGGGAGAGAATTCTCCTATTAAGAATACGAACGGGATGCGAAATGATGTAGTGGAGGCCTTGAAGGAAATGCAGATCCCCGTCCTGCGCTGGCCGGGCGGATGCTTTGCGGATGAGTATCACTGGAGGGACGGCATCGGCCCCAAGGAAGGCCGCAAGAAGATGATCAATACCCACTGGGGCGGCGTGGTCGAGGACAATTCCTTCGGAACGCACGAGTTCATGGAGCTCTGCCGTCAGCTGGGCTGCAAGACCTATATCAACGGCAATGTCGGAAGCGGCACCGTACAGGAGATGAGCGAGTGGGTCGAGTACATGACCTTCGAGGGCGTCTCCCCGATGGCGGATCTGCGGACGGCGAACGGACACGCGGATCCCTGGAAAGTGGATTTCTTCGGTGTCGGCAATGAGAACTGGGGCTGCGGCGGCAATATGACGCCGGAATACTACGCCAACCTCTATCGCCGCTACCAGACCTACGTCCGCAATTACAAGAGCGACGCGCCGATCTTCAAGATCGCGTGCGGAGCCAACGTGGACGATTTCGGCTGGACGGAAGGCGTGCTGAAGACCTGCTTCCGCGCACCGGCCTTCCTGCACGGCTTCATGGACGGCATCTCGCTTCATTATTATACGCATCCGGGCGGATGGGAGCACAAGGGAAGCGCGACCGACTTCGACGAGGCCATGTGGTACCAGACCCTGAACAAGACCCTCTACATGGAAATGCTGATCGCGGGCCATACGGCGATCCTCGACCAGTATGACAAGGAAAAGAAGGTCGGCCTGATCGTGGACGAGTGGGGCACCTGGTTCGATGTAGAGCCCGGCACCAACCCCGGCTTCCTCTATCAGCAGAGCACGATGCGCGACGCACTGGTCGCCGGCATCAATCTGAACATCTTCAACAAGCATTGCGACCGCGTCCGCATGGCCAATATCGCGCAGCTCGTGAACGTGCTTCAGTCCGTGATCCTCACCGACGGCGAGAAGATGATCAAGACCCCGACCTACCATGTATTCAATATGTACAAGTACCACCAGGATGCAGAGCTCCTGAGCAGCTCCATCGAGACCGAGCAGATCGGCACCGAGACGGACAAGGTTCCCAACCTGACCGAATCCGTATCCCTCGGCAAGGACGGCAGGATCCATGTCACGATCACCAACCTCTCCGTGACGGAGGATTACGACATCTGCGGCGAGTTCACCGGCACGCAGATTCAGGGCGTGCAGGGCGAGATCCTGACGAACGCTATGAGAGCGCACAACACCTTCGATGCTCCCGAGACGGTTCACACCGAGAGCTTCGACGGCTGCAAGGTTGACGGAACGCAGATAAGCTTCACCATTCCCGCCTGCAGCGTTCTGCATCTGGCACTGACAGTATAAAATGGACCGGCAAAGCGCCGGATACCGGAGGCCCGTATGACACGGAAGATCTTAAAAGGAACCAGAAAGTTAATCGCTGTCTCCCTCGCAGCAGTCATGATCGCCGCTGTTCTCGGCCCCGCACCTCTGACGGTGCAGGCCGAGGGCAGCGAGGCGGCCGTCTCTTCGGGGAGCGTCAGCACGGAGCGCCTGACGACCAATTACACCCATGTGAGCGCCGGCTATACCGCTCAGGATTACACCGGTGCGGACATCGTCTGTTCGATGGAGGAAAGTATTGACAGTGCGTACGCTTCGCTTCTTACCTCCGAGAATTACGAGTACGGTTCCCGGGTGGCGGCGGTAGCGCATGGCGATGTGTTTACCCTGACGATCGAAGTTCCGCAGACCGCGCTGTACTGGCTCTCCTTTGATTATCTGTCCTACGATGCGTCGATCCTCCCGCTGGAATTTTCCTTCAAGGTGGACGGCGAATATCCCTTCTACGAGAGCCGGAGCCTTCTGTTCGAGACGACCTGGATCAGCGAGGGAGAGGCGGACATCGACCGCTACGGCAATGAGATCGTCTCCCTGCCCGACAAGAAGATCCGGTGGGAGAGCAAAGCGCTCGGAGACGCAAGCTATCGCTACTCGGAGCCCTTAAAGCTGGAGCTTTCGGAAGGCACCCATACCCTTGAGATCGGCATCCAGGAAGGCACCCTCCTTCTGGGAGATCTCACCCTGAAAGCTCCCACGAAGCCGGCGGCCTACACGGGATCGCAGAAGGCGGAAGGCAATGCCCTGATCACCATCGAGGCCGAGGATTTCTACGAGCGGAACGATTCCTCCATTCACGCGACCGGCGAATACGATTCGAGCCTGTCCCCGCTCTCCCCGAAGGAGACGGTACTCAATATCGTGGATGAGGAATCCTTCGATACGGCCGGTATGAGCATCAGCTACGACTTCCATGTGGATACGGCCGGGTACTATTACATCGGAATGAACTATCGCCAGTCCGAGAAGAATGATTTTCCGGTTTTTCTGGACTGGAGGATCGACGGGGAGATCCCGAACGAAGCATTTCAAGGGTATGAACTTCCCGCGGCGACCGACTTTGAGACCCGGAGCCTCACAGGCAGCGAGGGCGAAAACCTGAGCGTCTACTTAGAGCCAGGCGACCATGCCATCTCGCTTACCATCAGCGCGGACAAGATCCGTTACGTGCTCGAGGCGGCGGACGAGATCATGAGCGGCATCAGCGACCTGTCCCTGGAAGTCACCAAGGTCGCGGGTACCAATAAGGATAAGTACCGTGACCTCAAGCTGACCCGGTACATTCCGGGGCTGGAGGATCAGCTGCACGGCTGGGTGGAGCAGCTCTACACCCTCACCGAACAGGCGCAGGGGTTTGTGGATGCCGAGTCGCCCGAGGACGTCGCGGCCTTCTCCTATCTGCTGCTTGCGGCGGATCAGCTGGAGACGCTCGCAGAGGAGCCGAACGAGCTGGTTTACCGCGTGGACGAGCTGGCGACCAGCACCAATTCGATCAACACCCGGATCGCCAATTTCGTGGATCTGATTGGGGACAACAAGCTCTCCATCGACCGGATCTACATTTACCAGGAGGGAGCGAAGCTTCCGAAGGAATTGGGATTTTTCAAGGGCATCGGCATGAACCTTTCCCGCTTCGTCGGTTCCTTCTTCGGCCAGTCCTACTCGGCCAGCAACGCGGATGCATCTCACATTCAGGTCTGGGTCAACCGCCCGCGTCAGTATGTGGAGATCATGCAGAAGATGATCGACGAGGACTTCACGCCTAAGACCGGCATCGAAGTCGATCTGTGCCTGATGACGGATGCACAGAAGCTGATCCTGTCGAATGCTTCCGGCGACACACCGGATATCGCGACGGGCATCAACTATTCGATCCCCTTCGATCTCGCGATCCGCGGGGCACTGGTGGATCTGACCAAATTTGACAATTACAAGGAGGTCTTCGGAAGGTACAGCGACGGTCTGCTGGTGCCCTCCGTGGTGGGAGACGGGTTCTACTCCCTCCCCGAGACCATGAATTTCTACGTGCTGTTCTACCGCAGCGATGTGCTGGAAAAGCTCGGACTCGAAGTGCCCGACACGATGGAAGATCTGATCGGGATGCTTCCGGATCTGCAGATGCGCGGCCTCAATGTCTACTATCCCACGGCACCGATGGCGGGCATGCGCAACTTCCACGGCACGACACCGCTGATCTTCCAGAACGGCGGACGCCTCTACGGCGAGACCGCGCTGGACATCGAGCTGGACAGCGAAGCGACGGTGGAAGGCATTACCGAGCTCACCGAGCTTTTTACCCTGTATGACCTGCCGGTGGATGTGCCGAACTTCTACCAGCATTTCCGCAACGGAGACCTGCCGATCGGGATCGCGGATTTCAATTCCTACAACCTGATCCTCAACGCGGCGCCCGAGATCGCCAACAGCTGGGACATCGCGCTGGTACCCGGGACGAAGGATCCGCAGACCGGAGAGATCTACCGCTACATGTCCGGCGGCGCCGAGAGCAGCGTGATGTTCGCATCGGATGACGAGCGCGAGCAGAAAGCCTGGACCTACATGGACTGGTGGTCCACCGCCGAGGTACAGGCCGAGTTCGGACAGAGACTGCAGATCCTCTACGGCGACGAGTACATCTGGCCGACGGCCAATCTCGAAGCGTTTGCGATGCTCCCTTATCCGACCTCCGACAAGGATGTCATCCTGGAGCAGGCACAGTACATCCTCGAGGCTCCCAGACTTCTCGGCAGCTACATGATGGAGCGCGAGACCAGCAATACCTACAATGATATCGTGGTGAACGGCGAGTCGATCCGTTCCCGCATCGACGAGGCCGTCAAGATCGTGCGCCGCGAGACGGAGCGCAAGCTCGAAGAGTTCGGATACTTAGACAGTGACGGCAATATCATCAGAGAATACAGCACCCCTTCCGTAGCGAATGTGCGCAGGATCATGGAGCGCTGAAAAGGAAAGCACTATGCAGAAGAAATCTAAAGTAGGAAACAGAATGCATTCCAACAAAAACGGATATCTGTTTGTCGGACCCTACGCGCTGCTTTTTATCATTTTCATCCTGGCGCCGGTGGTCATGGCGATCATCCTGTCCTTCACGAATTTCAATGCCATCCAGTTTCCGAAATTTGTCGGGTTTTTGAATTACATCAATCTGATCACCAGCGATGAAGTGTTCATGAAATACGTGCTTCCGAACACGGTCAAATACGCACTCATCGTAGGTGTCGGCGGATATGTGCTTTCGTTCCTGCTGGCCTGGGGGCTCTCCAATCTGACGAAGGTTCCCAGAACCGTATTTGCACTGATCCTCTACTCCCCGAGCATGACCACCGGTGTCGCCATGAGCGTCCTGTGGAAGATCATGTTCACCGGAGACCAGACCGGATACATCAACAGCTGGCTGATGGAGATCGGCGCGATCAATGAGCCGGTCATCTGGCTGACCAATGCCAATTTCCTGCTTCCGATCGTCATCATCATCGGACTCTGGAGCAGCATGGGCGTCGGCTTCCTCTCCATCCTGGCAGGACTTCTGAACGTGGACGAATCCCTCTACGAGGCGGCGGCCATCGACGGTGTCAAGAACCGCTTCCAGGAGATGATCTATGTGACGATCCCCAGCATGAAGCCGCAGATGCTCTTCGCGGCGGTCATGCAGATCGTCGGAGCCTTCCAGAACGGTACGATCTCGGCCCAGCTCGCCGGCAATCCCACCCCGGGCTACGCGGCACAGCTGATCGTGAACCACATCGAGGACTACGGTTTCATAAGGTACGAGATGGGCTACGCGGCAGCGGTATCCGTGGTGCTGCTCCTGATCGTACAGATCTTCTCGGTGATCTCCAACCGGCTCTTCGGAGAGAACGATTAAAGACGTTTGAAAGATCCTTCACGGAGGAAGAAAAATGGCTGCTTACAGAGGTCACCGGACCAATCCGGACAAATTCGATAAGGGACAGATCAAGATCTACCTCATGGTGCTTCCCATGGTGCTGCTGTGCGGACTGCCGATCATCTTCATCATTTTCCACGCATTCAAGCCCATGGAAGAGCTCTTCGCCTTCCCTCCGAAGTTCATCACATTGCATCCGACGCTGGACAATTTCCGCAAGCTGATGAAAGCTTCGCGAAGCGCGGGCATCCCCATGAGCAAATACGTATTCAACAGTATCTTCATCACGATCGTCGTGGTGGCGGGATCGCTCCTTTTTTCCACCATGGCGGCCTATGCGCTCTCCAAGCTCCGGTTCCGCGGACGACAGACGATGATGCAGATCAACCAGATCGCCCTCATGTTCGTCTCCGTGGCGGTGATGATCCCCAGGTACCTGGTGGTCAACAAGCTCGGAATGATCGACACCTACTGGGCCGAGATCCTTCCGCTGATCGCTCTGCCCGTCTCCCTCTTCCTGATCAAGCAGTTCGTCGATCAGGTGCCGGATTCGCTGATCGAGGCGGCCTACATGGACGGAGCGAAGGAATGGCAGATTTACTGGAAGATCATTCTCCCGATGATCAAGCCCGCCATCGCGACGGCGGCGATTCTGGTCTTCCAG
>JAFYEE010000119.1 GCA_017544405.1 Lachnospiraceae bacterium | reverse complement strand
CGCCGATCAGGAGCAGTAACTTCTGCTCCTTAAGCGCTGCCGGAAGGTCCTGTTCGATGATATCGATGACGTATTTTCCGAAGATCCCCCAGAAATAGGACAGGACCGATCCGCAGACCACGCCCAGGAGCATGAGCGGAAGAAGTCCGTTCCTGCATTTTTTTATCCTTCCGAGAATGTACTTTGTATTGCTCAGGACCCCGTATTCTCTGTGAAGCGGGTTATCCCTGCTCTCTTTAAAATCCGGCATTTCTCCCCCCTGCCTGCCTTTCCTGCTTTTGATTCGTGCCTGCGAAATCCCCTCCGGTTCCGGGCACGTCTACCTGCTCCGGGCAGATCGGCCCTCCCCCGAACCCGGTGTGTGGTTCCTCACGAAAACGCTGTCAGAGAGGATTATACTATGGATTCCTGCCGCCCACAATGCAAAAACATCCGCGCGGACCCACCTGCTCCGGTCCGTGCGGATGTCTGTTTCATCGTCATATTTTCGAAAGGACGCGGCGGATCTTCAGCGACGCTTCCTCCAGGATCAGCAGATCGGCGTCCTTGCCGGGTTCAATGCTTCCGACCCTGGTCTCGATCCGGGCGGCCTGCGCAGGGTTACGCGTACAGGCGAGAAAAACCTGCTCCCGCGGTACGCCGACGGAGATGGCATATTTCATGCAATCGTAGAGTGTGGAAGCACTCCCCGCGATCGTGCCGTCCGCAAGCGTCGCGCGCCGTCCCTTCACATAGACCGTCTGACCGCCGAGCGCATACGTTCCCTCCGGCATACCCGTCGCTTCCATACTGTCGCTGATCATGACCACGCGCTCCGGCCCCAGCTGCCGGAAGGTATTGCGGATCACCGCCTCATGCACATGGATCCCGTCGCAGATCAGCTCCGCGCGTACCCCTTCCGTGTCGAAGCAGGCGCCGATGAGTCCCGGCTCCCGGTGATGGTAGGGCAGCATTGCATTGAACAGATGGGTCACCTGGGAAGCCCCCGCTGCAAAGGCCCGCTTCGCCGTCTCGTAGTCCGCGGTCGTATGCGCCAGGGACAGCACGACCTCCCCCGACAGGTCCCTAATCATCTCCATCGCGCCTTCCGCCTCGGGCGCCACCGCCACCACACGGATCAGCCCCTTCGCCGCTTCCTGCAGCCTGCGCACCATGTCTGCATCGGGCTTCATAAGATAGGCTTCGTTTTGGGCGCCCTTTTTCTCCCGGGAGAGGAACGGCCCTTCCAGGTAGATTCCCTTAAGTCCCGGGTGGCGCACCGCGGCAATCCGCCGGCACACGCCCGCAAGCTTGCCTTCATCGTAGGTCATCGTCGTCGGCAGATAGGAAGTGACTCCGACCGAGCGCTGGAAATCCAGCATTTTTCCCAGCTGCTCTTCGTCCGCTTCGCAGGTGTCGTACCCGATGCAGGCGTGGGAATGGATGTCCACCAGCCCAGGCAGGATCAGAGCCGTCCGCTCGTCGCCCTGCAGCGCTTCTTCCGGAAGGCTCCGGACGCCGGCGATCCTCCCCGCGCGGATCTCCACCTCCCCGCCGGAAAAATGCCCATCCGGCCAAAATACTTTTCCGCGTATCCGTTCAGAATTCATGTCAGGCTCCTCTCGCCCGTTTTTCTATGCTTTCGTCAGCAGCTTTTGTTTCGGTAGTCTCCGGCACTGACCCCCTCGATCTTTTTGAACACTCTGGAAAAATGCGCGATGTCCGCATACCCGACCATCTCCGCGATGTCGCTGATGCGAAGGGACGGATCCTTCAAAAGCTCGGTGGCCTTCTCCATGCGGATCTCGTTCAGAAGCTCCGAAAAATTCTTCCCCGTCACGCCGTTTAGGAGCTTACTCAGGTGCCACTGACTGACATAGACATGATCCGCCACGTCGATGAGTCGGATCTTGTCGCTGTAATGCGCGCGCATGTATTCCATCGCATTATGCACGAGAAAATTATTCGCGCCCGGGTCACCGGTCAATTCTCCTTCCGCGCTTTCCCCTTCCCCCGCATGTCCGCCGTTCGCGCCCGGCTCCGTTTCCAATGCCGCCGGCCGCTCCTTTGCGCGCTCCGTCATGGCCGTGATGGCTTCCTCGAGCTCCGCGAATTTGGAAGGCTTTAAAAGGAATCTGGTCACGCCGAGCTCGAGCGCGCGCTTCGCGTAATCAAACTCTCTGTAACCCGTGAGAATGCTCACCTGCATATCGGGAAATTCGGAGCGCAGCGCGGCGATCATCACCAGCCCGTCCTCGCCGGGCATGCTGATATCGGTGATGAGCAGGTCCGGCCGCACCGACCGGATCACGCGGATCCCCTCCGCACTGCTCCCGGCGGTCCCCGCCACCTTGCAGTTCCATTTTTCCCATTCGATTCCCTTCGACAAACCTTCCACGATCACCGGTTCGTCATCCACGATCACGACCCTGTACATAAATTTACCCCTTGATGGCTCCCGCTGTCATCCCCTTGATGATGTATTTTTGCAGGAAAATATAGACGATGATGACCGGCACGACCACCAGCGTTACAGCCGCCGCCATCAGTCCGTAGTTGGTCCCCTCCTGACTGGTCAGTTCGTTTAACAGCCTCGTGATGGCACGCATCTCGGGCCGGCGCAGGAAGAACATCTGCGTGAACAGATCGTTGTAGCTCCACAGGAAGGAAAAGATCGCAACCGTCGCGAAGGAAGGCTTCGTCAGCGGCATGATCACCCGGAAAAAGATCCCGAACGCGCTGCACCCCTCCATGTAAGCCGCCTCTTCCAGCTCGATGGGAAGTCCCTTGATATACCCCGTGAGGACGATGATGGCGAACGCGAGATTGCCGGCGATCTGCGGCAGGATCACCGACAGCATGGTCAGGATCCAGCTCTTCGTATTCGTGATCCCCCAGGCCGTCTCCATGGAATATACCGGAATGATGGTAGCATAAACCGGGAACATCATGCTGGCTACGACGAGGGAATAGAGTATCCCGACCCCTTTAAAGTGATAGCGGCTGAAGGCGTAGGCCGCCATTCCGGCGAGCAGCACGACCGTGACGCACACGACCCCCGAGATGAACAGGCTGTTTTTGTAAGCGCCGGCGATGTCCAGGTTGGAAAAGGCCTTGCGGTAATTGGCCGTGGTGAACAGATCGCCGAGGGGGAGTGCGAAGGAATCCGCAAGGATCCTGTCCTTGGCCTTGAAGGAATTCTGGATCACCCAGAGGATCGGATATATGGTCGACATGGCCCAGATGCTCAGGAACACATAGCAGAGCACCTGAAGAGGACTTTTCTTATAGATTGTACCACTGGATTTCATTTATGCCTCCCAATCCTCTTTCTGCCGGAAGATCCGGTTTACCACCTGCGACAGGACAATGCCCAGAACCACGATAAACACGGCGATCGCGGAACCGTAATCCACATTTTTGGCTTCCATGGTCTGATAATACATATAGGTTCCGGTGAGGAAGGTGCTCTTAAGCGGCATCCCCTTCGGGAACATGGTCCAGGGCAGGTCAAAGACCTTCAGCGCGCCCGTTACCCCCAGCACGCAGCAGGTGCAGATGACATTGCGGATCAGAGGAAGCGAGATATAGCGGATCTTCTGCCAGGTGCTCGCTCCGTCGATGTAGGCCGCCTCGTAGAGCGAGTCGTCGATATTGTTAAGGCCCGTGACCAGGATGACAAAATAGAAGCCCACATACTGCCATACCACCGGGATCATCATGGTCAGCAGCGCGATCCCTTCCCCCTTCCAGTCGGTCAGGGTCGTCTTCCCGAATTTCTCCAGGATCTGGTTGAGCATGCCCTTGTCATACAGGAAGATCAGGTTGAACAGAAGGCCGAGGGCCGTCGCGGAGACCACGATGGGGAAGAAAAATACGGTCCGGTAAAAGGTCTTGCCGATGCGGATATTGTCCACCATGATCGCCAGGACGATCGCGATCCCGACCTGTCCGACGAGTGTCGCCGCGATCATGAGCAGCGTATTTTTCAGCGCCGTCCGGATGATCGGATCGGTCGCCATCTTGACATAATTGCCGTACCAGGGATCGGTCAGCCCGCTTCCCCGGCCGCCGAGGATCTTGATCTCCTGAAAGCTGTTGAACACATTTTGCAGGAAGGGATAATACAGATACACGGCCATGAACAGGAACGCCGGAACCAGAAAAACGATCGCCGGTTTTTTGTTTCGATAAATATTTGCTCCCATATACACTTCTCTTTTTACAATTCAAGCCGGGGCAGGTCTGCCCCGGCTTGTCATCAGCGCAGCTTCATGACTTACTGTGCGTAATAGGTATTCAGTCCTTCGAGAACGGCATCCTCTGCGGATACGGCTCCGGTGACGATCTCGGGCATTCCGTCGAAAGTAGAGATACGGCAGTCACCCATGAACAGATCCTGTACCGCTCCGGTCAGGGAAGTGACATCGGACATCATGGCCATCGCCTTCACCTGCAGGGAGTTGAACTTGGTGGTGTCGACCGCGGGTGCGTTCTTCAGAGCGGATGCGGTGTGCTGTGCGAAGAGAGGCACTACCTCATCGCTGGTCATGTAGGAAACGAAGCTGACTGCTGCGTCTCTCTTGGCGGGATCATCCCACGCAGCCTTCGTGATGTAGTAGCCCATGGACAGACCGCCGATCAGATCCGTTGCCTTGCGGCTTCCCTGTCCGGGTACATAGGTGACATTGAAATGATCCAGCTTGTTCTGATCCAGCGTGGAGGGATCCTCGGGATCGGACTGGCAGGCGTTCACGATGCCGCCGACCTTCCAGGAACCGTCGATCAGGAAAGCAGCCTTTCCTTCGGTGAACATGGCGAAGGTCTCATCATCCGTTGCGGACAGCGTATTTTCCGGGAAGTATCCGGCTTCATACAGCGCCTTGATGTCGTTCATGCCTGCGATCCAGGAATCTGCGGTATCCACGGTCGGGATCTCCAGATGGTTTGCGGGAGACTGATTGTTGAAGATCGCGTACTCCCACCAGTAGTGAGGGATATTGCCGAGCGCTGCTGCGATCGGGGTGTAGCCTGCTGCCTTGATCTTGTCGCAGTCCGCCTTGAACTGCTCCATGGTGTAGTCCGCACCGGGCGTTGCCACGCCTGCTGCCTGCAGGACTTCCTCATTGACGAACATTGCCTCCCAGTATCCGTTGACGGGTACCGCGTACTTCTTGCCATCCACCAGGGAATCGGCGATCAGGTCGTCGTTCATGTTGGATGCAAAATCGGGATAAGACGCGCGGATCTCATCGATGGACATCACAAGGCCTGCCTCGATGAAGCTGTTGGCATCGGCGCCGTTGAAGAAGAACAGGACATCGGGCTCGGAGCCGGTCTCAAAATCGGTGATCACGCGGGTCTTGAAGGTCTCATCGCTGGTGGCGGAGGTGTCTGCCACGCTGTTGCCGGTCTGTGCGCACCATGCGTCTACGGACGCCTTGAAGTTCTGCGCGTTTCCGTCCTCACCTGCAAAGGTGGTGCAGACGGTCAGTTCCACAGGGCCTGCTTCCGTGCTCTCGGCTGCAGGTGCCTCTTCCTTGGCCGGGGTCTCTTCCTTGGCCGGGGTCTCGGTCTGGGCTGCAGGTGCAGCTGCTTCGGTTCCCTTGTCGGCACTTCCGGTGCTTCCGCAGGCTGCCAGGGACAGAACCATCACGCCCGCAAGAATGGTTGACAGTAATCTCTTTCTCTTCATAACATACCTCCCAATTCCCGTTTCCGGGGTTCCTTTAACTACGCTCTCATCGTAGCCCAGCCCGGAGGTAAAACAAATTGCGGGGATTGGTATTTTTTGACTTTTATTGCGCAGCTGTTTTTTTCAGGCGGATGGTGCTCACCGTGTAGCACCCGTCGCGATTCTCCATGAACAGTCCGCACTCCGGTCCGTAGATCAGCCGAAGGCGCCGGTTCACGTTGCGGATGCCGAGACTCAGGCTTCCCTCCTGCTCCTGCTCCGGGGCCTCCGAGAGGATGCGGCGCACCTTCTGCTCATCCTCTTCATTCATTGCACCGTCGTTGACGATCTCAATGAGGATGTAGTCCCCTTCCGCAAAAAGCCGCAGGCGCACATTTCCCTTATGTACCCTGGACAGGCCGTGCTCCACCGCGTTCTCCACGATCGGCTGCAGGATCAGCTTCGGCACATGCACCCCCAGCAGGCTCTCGTCGACTTCCTTCCCGTAGTGGAAATCATCGCCCAGGCGTTCCGAGATGATGTAGGCATAGGCATCCACATAATTCAGCTCCTCGGAGAGGGAGTGCAGCGGATCGCCCCGGCGGTTCATCGTCGCCTCGAGCATGGTGGAGAGGGCCTCGATCATCTTGCTGACCTTGATGTTGCCGTTCAGCCTCGCCTCCCAGTTGATGATCTCGAAGGTGTTGTTCAGAAAATGCGGATTGATCTGGGACTGGAGCGCCATGATCCGGGCGTCACGCAGGGCGATCTCCTCCCGGTAGATCCGGTCGAACTGATCGCGGATCTGGGCGGACATCTCATTGAAGGACTGCTCCATATAATAGAATTCCCGGGAGGCGGAATGCTCCTCGATCCGGTAGCCGTAATTTTTCCCGGCCACCTCCCCGTACGCATGCACCATCCGGCCGATGGGGAGCAGAACGCTCCGGTCAAAAAACCGGAACAAAAGAAACATCAGCGGGAACATGACAATGATCAATATGCCGAAGATCAGCCAGTTCGCCAGTCGCTTCTCATAGAGGACGGAGCGGTCGAGGCTGACGATCACCGTGATCTCGCGGTTATACACCTGCAGCGTGCGCGTCACATAGCTGCGGCCTCTGTCCGGCTTCCCGCCGGCGCCCTCCGCCACCGCCGCGTTCCCGGTCATATAGGCACCGTCCAGGAGAAAGACACTGTCCGTATACCCCCAGACGCTTTCATAGCCCGAGACCAGCATCCGCTCATTCAGCTCGAGCGCCAGGACCGCATAGGGCGTAAAATCCGGCAGCATCAGGTTCCGGACCATGTAGGTGTGCCCATTTTCCGACATCAGCGTCGTCGATGTGCCGAGGGACTCCGCCAGCTCCCGCACCTCCTCTTCCACATTCCCCAGGAAATATTCCACATTGCCATAGCCCGCGCCGGTGCTGTTGTTGTAGGTGTAGAAGCGGTCATTCTCCTTCGGAAAGATCAGGACCGCACAGCGGATCAGGGAATTGTATTTGTATTCCGAACGCAAAAAACCGTTCACCTCCGCGGAAAAGGAGCGGTCGTCCCCCGTCCGGACACACTCCAAATAGGCATCCCGAATGTCCGAATAGTAGGAAGCATTCTTCGATGCCGTCTCGCAGGCGTCCATCTCCAGCCGGAAGATCTCCTCCGCCTTGTCCATGGCGGAAAAGACCGTCTGATCGACCTGCTCGGCTCCCCTGCGATCCACGAAAGTGGCCAGGAGCGTGGTCATGATCAGCACCGGCAGGATCCACCCCAGGATCAGGAGACCGACGATGGTCTGGCCCAGTGTGAATTTCTCAGGCTTCTTTTTCATGGATTTATCGTAGCACATGCAGTTCTCCCCGCAGGTCTTCATTTTTTGTATTCGGTGGCGGATTTTTAGGAGGGCGGCGCAGGACATGGAAAAGCCGCCCGGAGGAGGTCCGGACGGCCCAGATTCCTTATTTCAGTGACAGGAACTCCTCGAAGCACCCGCACAGCCTTTCGGCGTCTTCTTTTTCCTTCATCTCCGTAAAAATACGCAGCAGCGGCTCCGTACCGGAGAAGCGGACCGAGATCCAGCCGCCGTCCGCGAGATAGAGCTTGAGCCCGTCGAGGTAGGATACCTCCCGCACTTCGAAGGGAATATCGGGGAGCTGTTTTTTCTTCAGCAGGATCTCCCGGATCTCTTCCTTACGGCTCGCGGAAAACCGGTAATCGCGCTCTACCAGCGCCATCCCGCCGTACTCCCTGCGGATCATCTCTATGTAATCCGAGAGCTTCATGCCGGTAACCGCCAGCATCTCCAGCAGGAGGGCCGCGGCATAGACACCGTCCTTGCCCTTGATATGTCCGCGGATGGCGATCCCGCCGGAGGACTCGCCGCCGATGATGGCATCCGCTTTATACATCTGCGCCGATACATACTTGAACCCGACCGGCACCTCATGGCATTTCTGACCGAACCCCTCCGCCACGCGGTCCAGCAGGTGCGTGGTGCAGATGTTGCGGACACAGTCCCCCTTCCATCCCTTGTATTTCACGAGGTAGTAATACAGCATCACGAGGATGTCATTCGGGTGCAGGAAATGGCCCTTGTCGTCGATGACCCCGATCCGGTCCGCGTCTCCGTCCGTGGCGATCCCGATATCGCACCGCTTCTCGAGCACCGTATTTTTCAGAAGGGAGAGGGTGGATTCGTTCGGCGCCGGAAGCTTGCCGCCGAAGAGGGTATCGTGGCGCTCGTGGATCGCCTCCACCTCGCAGCGGGTCGTCAGAAGGATGGTTTTGACAGCCGTGTCACTTACGCCGTACATCGGGTCGAAGGCAACCTTCAGGGACGCCTTCTTGATCGCCCCGGTATCCACCGTTTCCAGGATGCTGTCGATGTATTCGTTCAGCGGGTAGATCTCCCGGATCAGCCCCTGCTTCACCGCCTCGTCGTACTCCATGTCCTCCACGGGGATATCGGTGATATTCCCCATGTAATTCTCGATATCCGCGGTCTGGAGCTCATCCGCGTCGCGCCCGCCCCGGGTGAAGACCTTGATCCCGTTGTAGATCGCCGGGTTGTGGCTTGCGGTGATCATCATCCCGTAGGGGAGCTCATGCTTCATCACATAGTACATGACCAGCGGTGTGGGGGCCGATTTTCCTATGAGATCCGCATGGATTCCTTCCTTTGCAAAGACCATGGCCGCCCACTGCATGGATTCCTTGGAGAGAAATCTCCGGTCGTACCCGAGGACAATGCCTTTGTCCGCCACACCTTCCGCCTTCATTTTGTCGCACATCGCCCGCGCCAGGATCTGGATATTCTCGCGGGTAAACTCATCTCCGATGACGGCTCTCCAGCCGCCGGTTCCGAACTTGATCATGATCTCCTCCTTCTAACCCATCCTTACCTCTACGGTATGCTTCGTCCCTGCTTCGAATACCGGGATCCGCTCCATGGGCACTGCGTCCACAACGATCTCCTTCACGCCCTTCATCACGCCGTCCGGGTTTGTGACGTGTATGTCATAGGTCGCTCCGCGGAAGGAGCGCTGCGCGCGAAATTCCTTCCAGTCTGCGGGGATGCAGGGGTCTACCGTCAGCTCATCGAAGCCGGGCTTAAGGCCCAGGATATACCGTGTCGCCGTGAAATAGCTCCAGCCGCCGGATCCGGTCATGAAGGGGTGATGCGCCCTTCCGAATTTCGCATGATCCTTCCCTGCGATAAACTGACAATACGAATAGGGTTCGCTGACCCTGGTCTCGATCCGGTCATTTTGATGGTACGGGCAGAGCGCGCGGTAAAATTTCATCGCGAGATCTCCGCGTCCGAGCCGACAGGCCGCTGCCTGGGCCCAGGGATTCGGATGGGAGAAGACGGAGCTGTTCTCCTTGAGGCCCGGGTAGACCCGCGTGACGAATCCGATCTCGTCGTCCGGTACCGTGTAGGCCGGCGTGTTCAAAAGCAGTCCGTAGGGCGTATAGAGGTAACGGTCCATGGACTCCAGTGCCTTCCTCCCTTTCTCCTCCTCCGCCGCGCCGGAGAGGATCGCCCAGGCATTGGACTCGAGGTGCACTCTCCCCTCCCGGTCCGCGCTGCAGCCGATCTTCCGGCCGGATACGGTAAAGCCGCGCAGGAACCATTCGCCGTCCCAGAGCACGGTATTGATGACCTTCTTCACATGGGCCGCGATCTCGCCGTACCTGCGGACATCCTCCGGACGATCCAGCCGGACCGCCAGCTCGACAAAATTCGTCAAAGCCCAGTAGTGCAGGCAACTGACCAGGGCGCTCTCTCCGCCGCCGAGATTCAGGCAGTCGTTCCAGTCGGCGCGCAGGCCCTTACAGACGCCGGTCTGCCCCACCTGCTCCGCGGAGAAGTCCAGGATCCGCTTCATGTGATCGTAGACGGACTCCGTAAGATCCTTCCCCTCCATGTAGGTATCCGCATAGGGGAGCTGCAGATCCGCAAAGGCCAGATCTCCGGTCTCCTTGATGTATTCCACGATCGAGGGGATCAGCCAGAGCGCGTCGTCCGAGCAGGCATCCTTCAGACCGTGGATCACGGTATTTTTATCCGCCTCCGGGATCACGGTCGGGGATTTGAAGGGTTTGACCCCGGTCTGCTCCTCAAACCATTCCGGCTGGAATAGGTGCAGCCCGTAGCCGGTCGTCGTCAGTCCTTTTAACAGTTCTATGATCCGCTGCCGACACTTGTCCGGATTGGAATGCGGGATGGTCATGGCATCCTGCGCCGTGTCACGGTAGCCGAGCCCGACCCGGCCGCCCACCTCGATGAAGGAGGCAAAGCGGGAGAACATCACGTTGATCTCCGACTGGTACAGGTTCCAGATATTGATCATCGTATTCATTCCGGCGTCCGGCGTATCGATGACGAGCTTCGAAAGCTTCCGGTCCCAATACTCCGCCAGATCCCGGTACGCATCCTCCAAGAGGCCTCTGTCCGCATATTTTGCGCGGATCCGTGCGCCTTCCGCCCGTCTCCCCTCGCCGAGGAAATAGACGAACCGCGCCGTCTCGCCGGGCTGCAGGGTGAAATCCTTCATCAGCGTCCCGCAGTGGTTTCCGCCCAGCTCGGTCGTTCCCTTGCATTTTCCGGTGACAACACTGTCCGGATCCGTCTCCGTGTGGTAGGTTCCGAGGAAGTCACTACGCAGGGTATCGAAGCCGTCCGGCGTAAAATCCGACGCAAAATACTGATAGCCCACCTGCTCGTAGAAGAGGTCCTCCTCGATGATCCCATCCTCGTAGGAGCTGCCTGCGCAGTAGAGACTCATCTGGAAGTTCTGGTTGTCGATCATGATATGGTGGAAGGAAAATTCGAGATAGGAAAAGATACTCAGCTGACGCGGCCCAGGCGTGTTGTTCGTCACCTTCACATCCCAGATGAGGACATTTTCCCCGCGGGGGATCGTCATGCGCTGCTCGGAGTAGATCCCGCGATAGTCGCATTCATAGACGCTGTAGGAGAGACCGTGGCGCGCCTTGTAGGTCGCACGTGTCAGGGGCTTCCCCACCGGCTGCCACGAGGCGGACCAGTAATCCCCATCCGCGCGGTCCCGGAGATAGACATAGAAGCCGGGGCGGTCCATGGGCACACTGTTCCCACGGAAGCGGCTGATCCGGTGATACTCCGGGGTACGGTAGAAACAGTACCCTCCCGCCGTGTGGTTTACAACCGCCGCCATGTCCTCCACTCCGAGGTAATTGGTCCAGGAGGTGGGGAGATCCACGCGGTCGATCACATACTCTCTTCGCTCATTATCAAAATACCCGTAACGCATAAAAATACCTCCGCCTGTCTTTCTATTGTGGATTATAGAGAGACAGGCAGAGGCTTCCCATTGCTGCATATGTCAATATTTGTCATTTTTTGCGGATCTGTTTTTACCGCGCAACCCCCTCCGGCCATACGCTGCCCACATCCAGCGCATTTTGCCGGAGCCACGCGTCGGGTACCGTTTCATAGCTCAGGTTCCCCTCCTCGTCCTCCAGCGTCACGGACACCGTAAGTTCTCCCGGAGCATGCGTATTTTCTTCGCATCCGTAATCCCCGTCAAAAATCTGCTTGATTCTCTTCATCTTCCCCTCCCTCGGGATGCCGGTCGGCAAAGTATTTTTGCATTATCTTCCGGATAACCGGCGCAGCAGGCCTTGATTCACCGCGCGGTAAACAAGCGCCAGAAGCAGCGTCAGAAGGATCACCAGCACCATGTAGAGCGCCCGGAACTGTGCCGTCTCCGGATCGGCCGTCTTCAGAAGATGATCCGAGGTGATCAAAATCGCCGGATAATTCATCATGTACGACTCCAGAGAGATCCTGCCCATAAACCGTGTCACCGGATTGGAGGTCTTCACCTTCAGCAAAAGCAGATAAATGGAGAAAACAAAGAACGTCACATGTGGAAACTGCGCCAGAACGCAGAGGAAGGTCGTACCGATCCCGGGCCCTTGTACTACGGTTTCGTTCCAGTAGCCAAGCAGGATTTTCAGGCGAAAACTCAGTCCGGAAAGCAGGAAGACAAGGAGCAGAGAAACGAAAAGTTTCAAGAGATACCCCTTTCGGAAGAACGCCCGGATCGCTTCTTCCTTGCTGGCGACGAAGATCCCCACCCAGAAGCCGATCGAGGAATTGGCCCACCATTCCCCCGCAAACCAGCGCACCATCGGCTCATTCCACCAGGTGCCCGGATAATGGAACTTCAGCCACCAGTCCATGTACCGGACCGCCGCATACAAAAGCACCAGCCCCAGGACGGCAAACAGCATTTTTACAAGGCTGGCATCGCGGCTTTTCTCCCTGCGAAAGACCAGATAAAAGCACACATACAGGATCGTCAGCACGATCGGAAACCATGCATATTTGTTCATCATGGTCAGTCCCAGAAGGTTGGTGACCCATTCTGCCGGTTCATAGTGGGTCCGGCTGACCAGCGCAAAGATCAGGAAAAACAGGACACTCACATAGTAGGGAACAACGATCACCGGAAGGCGTCTTTTCAAAAATCCGTCCATGTAATCCGGCTTGCTGTCCAGGCTTTTGATCAAACCGTAGCCCGACAGAAACATAAAAATCGCAACGAAAAGAAAGCCTGCATTCACAAACAGGCGGATCTCTCCGGACGACTGAAAATGTTCGTTTTGGGAGATGTGGTGAAGCACCACTCCGATGGCTGCGATCCCGCGCAAAGGGCCGGTCGCCTCTCTCCCGGTTCCGTCCGCAAAGAACTGCCCCTTCCCTGCCACTTTCCCTCCGACCAGGATCGCAAGCAAAAAGAGACCATATACAAGGATTGTCAAAACAGGTACCATGTCTCCACCCCTATGCGTTAAAATCCGCTCCATCCTTCGGCCACCAGGCGGTACAAAACAGCCTACGAAGATGCCACAACCGATCCGGAGTCCGGGAAAATACGTGTCCGCTCGCCGGCCTTCAGCGCGCTCTGCGTTTCCTTCCCTGCGCCGGCCCAGGTCACGCAGCAGTCCCTCTGCGCCGTCAGCCATGCGCCGGTAAGCTTTCCGCCCGCCCATTCGAGGTCTGCCGTGATACCGCCCCTGGCCTTCAGACCGCGCACGCTTCCGCTCTCCCATGCACAGGGCAGCGCCGGCAGGAGCACGATCTTGCCGGTCTGGCTCTGCAGCAGCATCTCCGCGATCCCGGCGCAGCCGCCGAAATTGCCATCGATCTGGAAGGGCGGATGATTGTCAAAGAGGTTCGGAAGGGTGGATCTGGTGAGGAGCGCCCGCACATTTTCATAGGCCTTCTCGCCATTTTGCAGCCGCGCCCAGAGGTTGATGATCCAGGCCCGGGACCAGCCCGTATGACCGCCTCCCGCCGCCAGGCGCCTGCGGATCGTCCGCTCCGCCGCCTGCATAAGCTCCGGCGTCTCTGCGCTGATCCCGCTCCCGGGATGCAGGGCAAAAAGCTGCGAGATGTGCCGGTGTCCTTCGTCGACTTCCTCGTAGTCCTCGTTCCACTCCATGATCTGACCGCAGCGTCCGATCCGGATCGGTGCGATCCGCTCCAGGATCTGCGGGATCCGTTCGGTGATCGCATTCGTCTCTCCGAGGACGGCGGCTGCCTTCCGGATATCTCCGAAAAGCTCCGTGATGATCTGATTGTCCATGGAGGCCCCTTTGCACAGAACGCCCTCCTCTCCCGACGGAAGACGGTACGTATTTTCCGGGGAAAGGGTGGGACAGGTGACGAGGTATTCCCCGTCCTCCACCAGATAATCCGCGATAAATTCCGCTGCTTCGCACATGGTCCCGAAGCGCTCCCGCAGGAAGTCCTCATCCAGCGTGAAGCTGTAATGCTCCCAGATATGGATGCAGAGCCAGGCCGCGCCCATCACCCAGTAGGACGCGCTCAGGCACACATCCTGCGGCGCGGTATCTCCCCAGAGATCCGTATTATGATGCGCCATAAAGCCGCCACAGCCGTACATCCGACGGGCCGTCTCGCGTCCGTGCGCCCGGAGACGTTCGATGTGGTCCAGAAGGGGCAGGTGAAGCTCCGACAGGTTGCAGACCTCCGCCGGCCAATAGTTCATCTCCGCGTTGATGTTGATCGTGTATTTGCTGCCCCAGGAGGGGGCGTAGCTCTCGTTCCAGATGCCCTGCAGATTCGCCGGAAGGGAATCCTCGCGGCTCGAAGCGATCAGAAGGTATCTGCCGAAATTAAAATACAGCTCCTCGAGCTTCGGATCCCTGCCGCCTTCCGCATATTTTGCCATGCGCTCCGGCGTGGATGCGGCGGGAGCATGCTCCTCCCCTCCAAGCGTCAGGCTGACCCGGTCGTAGTAACCGGCATAGTCCTTCACATGCGCCTCCCGGAGATCCTCCCAGGATTTTGCGGACGCTTGTTCCAGCTTCCGCAGAACGCTTGCGCGCGGATCCCGCTCCCGGAACGTGGTATCCGCCGCCAGCAGGACCGTCACGGCATCCGCTCCCTCGGTGATCACGGTATTGCCGATGGCCCGGACCGTTCCTCCCTCGGCGATCACCTTCACCGCCGAGAAAAGCTCCACGGCTCCTTTCCCGCCGCAGACCGCGGTAATATACTGCGTGTCGCTTCCAATGGTCCGCACCTCATCCACATAGCAGTTGTAGTTCGGATGACGCACCACCTGCCGATTGTAAGGGCCGAAATCCCAGGGGACGTTTCCTCTGGACAGCTGTGTCTGAAAGGAGATGGATCCGGGACGGTCCGCGGTAAGACGGATCGCCAGCACCTGATCCGGATGGCTGGTCAGGAGCTCTCTTTGGTACCGGACCCTGTTTTTCCGGAAGGACACGGTGGCAACGGCTTCCCGCAGATCCAGGCTCCTGCTGTAATCCTCAAAGGTATCGTCCCCGCCCTCGAAGAGCAGGTAAAGGCTCCCCAGGGGCTCGTAATGGCGCATCTCCTCGGGGGTTCCGGAAAGTGCCAGCGCGCACAGCTCCTGCGCCTCCCGGATCTTCCCTGCAAAAATAAGCTCCCGGATGCGGGGGAGATTTTGCAGGGCATCCGGATTGTTCCGGTCCACATAGCCCCCGTACCAGACGCTGTCCTCATTCAGAGTCACATATTCGGTGTACGGCCGCCCGAAGACCATCCCTCCGAGTCGGCCGTTGCCGATCGGAAGCGCCTCATTCCAGTTCTCTGCCGGTTTGTCAAAACAGATGCACGACGCCGGATCAGCCTTTCTCATCTCATCCCCTCCAGGTAGCATCGGCGGCTTTTGCGGCCGCCTGTCCTCCATCCTTCTTCCGCTGGTGCACCGGACCTACGATTCGTCCTGCTCGCGGTAGTATTCCTCAATGCGTGGAAGCGCAGCCACGTAGAATTTTTCGAGGCATTTGTCAAAATGCTTCCCCATACTCTCCATCATGATCTCGTTCGCCTTCTCAAAGGAGAGGCTGTCCTTGTAGACACGTTTGCTGACAAGTGCGTCATAAACATCGGCGATGGCCATGATCCGCGCCTCGATCGGAATCTGATCCCCTTTGAGTCCATCCGGATATCCGGAGCCGTCCATGCGCTCATGATGATAGTGCGCCACATTTTCCGCGATGGTTTTGAAGGTCTGATCCTTTGTCTTTTTCAGGATCTCATGCAGCACACGTGCCCCCTCCGGCGCATGCTTCTTCATCTTGGCAAATTCCTCGTCGGTGAAGCGCCCGGGTTTTTTCAGCACATCGTCATCGACCGCGATCTTACCGATGTCATGCATTGGTGCGGCCTTGATCAGATCCTCGCAGAACTCGTCCGTGATATGATGCGCTTCGCGGAATTCCGGATCCTTGCGGATCTCCTCGAGGAGCAGCCCCACCACATCACTGGTGCGGATGATGTGACCGCCGGTGGAATTGTCACGACTCTCCACCATCATTGCAATGCTGCGGATCAGATTATCCTGCATCTTGATGACATCGTGGGTCTTGGCCTCCACCTCGCGCTGCAGATCCTCATTGTACTTGTCCATGAGGGCGATGTATTTCTGATTCTCCGTGTCGTCCGTGAGCACGAGCTGATAGCCGCGCTTGTGCTTGCCGTCGTAGAGATAATTGATATCGATCAGATAGATACGGTCGTCTCTTTCGTAGTGAAATTTGTCCTTCAGCTCATCCCTCCGGAAGGTGGTGACCCAGTTCAGCGCCAGCTTGCCGAGCGGATTGCCCTTGGGGATCCGCTGATCGACCGTAAGCGTCTTCAGTTCGTCAAAAATCTCCCGCGCCGTCGCATTGCAGCCCAGATAATTCATATGAAAATCGAAGGAGATAAACCCGATGGCGCCGGTCTCCGTCAGCGAATCAATCGCTGTCTCGGAGATGTCATAGAGCGTGATGCGACGCACAATGAACAGATAGACCACCTGCGCGAAGGCGTAGCCGAAGGGGATGAGTTCGATCTGGTCGGTGAGAAGACGTCCCCCGAAAAAGCAGAGCATGCATACGACCTCGGGGGCAAAAAGCAGCCACAGAACGTGCCGCGAGACCTCCCGCTTGCGAAGCAATGCATAGACGATCGCTCCGATGCTCGCCAGAAAATACACCATCACCATCAGATAAAAAAGCGTGTGCACCGGTCCATATTCCTTGAGGATGGTCAAAGGGGGCTCCCCTGTGACCTGAATGTTCCGGTACAGAATCGGATACTTTCCTACGGTCAGCGTCGAGAGAAAGATGAGGCCGCTTAAGAGAAACATAGCACCCTTGACCCTCTGGCTCAGCTCAATATGGCTCATGTGGAAAATGTTCAGCATGATCAGAAGCTGCAGAAAGCAGCCGCCGATATAGCTCACCTGGACGGCGAAGATGATCCCCTCGAGCGTTGTCGCCTGCGCAAAGAAGACATAGCCGAGATTCACGATGGGAATCAGTGTATAGATGAGGGTAAATTCCACATTGAAATGCTTATGCCAGATCCGCGCATAAAACGTTGTGATGAGAAGGGATACAAAAAAGAGAATGATGTAACTGATTTCAACCATTGCGCCCACCGATCCTTCTGTGCCTGAACAGTCTGCTTTGCCGGAGCGTGCCGCGTTTTTTGCAGCCCGGAAAAAGCAGTACCGATTGCTATCATTCTACCGCAAAAAACGGTTGCGCGACAGTCTTTCCTTTGATATACTTCACAGGCTATGAAAAAATTAATCGGAACCAAAGAATTTTATCATCATCTGCTGGTGATCGTGCTGCCGATCCTGATCCAGAACGCGATCACAAATTTCGTCGGCATGCTCGACAATATCATGGTCGGACGCATCGGAACCAACCAGATGTCCGGCGTCTCGGTCGTAAACCAGCTGCTCTTCGTCTTCAATCTGTGCATCTTCGGCGCCATCGCCGGCGCAGGTATTTTCAGCGCGCAGTTCTACGGGCAGAAGAATCACGAGGGCATCCGCGAGACCTTCCGCTTCAAGCTGATCGTGGTACTGCTCCTGGCGGCCATCGGCCTGACCGTCTTCCTGACCCTCGACCGGGAGCTGATCTCGCTCTATCTGCATGAGGGCAGTGAATCGGACAAGGCTGCCGTGATGGCGTCCGCCCGCTCCTATCTGAAGGTCATGCTGATCCAGCTCCTGCCCTTCGGTCTGACCCAGAGCTACTCCGGCACCCTGCGCGAATGCGACGATACGCTGGTTCCCATGAAGGCCGGCATCACCGCCGTCTTCGTCAATCTGGCGCTCAACTATATCCTGATCTACGGGAAATTCGGCGCCCCGGCGCTCGGTGTCGTCGGTGCTGCCATCGCGACGGTCATCTCCCGTTTTGTGGAGCTTCTGATCGTCATGATCTATGCACATACCCACAGCGAGCGGCACCCCTTTATCCACGGAGCCTACCGCAGTATGCACATTTCCGGACCGCTCCTTCGCAACATCATCCTCAAGGGGATGCCTCTGCTTTTGAATGAAGGCCTCTGGTCCTCCGGACAGGCGATCCTGACCCAGAACTATTCCGTGCGCGGGCTCGATGTCATCGCGGCCCTGAACATCTCCTCGACGGTCTCCAATGTGTTCAACATGATCTTCATCTCCATGGGCAACGCGATCGCCATCATCGTCGGGCAAGAGCTCGGCGCCCGCAATCCGGAGGTGCGCGAGGATGCGAACCGGCTGACCTTTACCGCCGTCATCGCCTGTGTGATCTCGGGTCTGCTCCTGGTCTGTATGGCCAGGCCCTTCCCGTACCTTTACAATACGGAACAGCAGGTGCGTGACCTGGCGACGCAGATCATTCTCATCGCAGGATGTTTCATGCCGATGTACGCTTACCTGAATTCGGCCTATTTTATCCTGCGCTCCGGAGGCAAGACGATCATCACCTTCCTCTTTGATTCCGTCTTCCTGTGGGTGGTCTCGATCCCGGTCTCCTATGTGCTTTCCCGCAGGACCGGGATTCCGCTGGTTCCGATGTACATCATCGTCCAGTGTCTCGAGCTGCTCAAATGTGCGCTCGGTGCCTTTCTGCTCCACAAGGGCGTCTGGGTGCAGGATATCACGCAGGTGGATCAACCACGGAAAGCGTAAAAACATACAAGCCCAAAAAAGCGGTCCGGCAAAATCTGCCGGACCGCTCTGTGTTCTTTTTTGTGTTCTCGTATTCTTTGGTTCTTTGGTTCTCTTGTTCTTTGGTTCTTTGGTTCTTTGGTACTTAGTTTCTTTGGTTCTCTTGCTTCGTTCTCTTACAGGTTTTCCTTCACCCATGCTTCAAAGTCCGCAGCGCCGCAGGCACCGACTCTCGAAGCAGCCAGCTCGCCGCCCTTGAAGATCCCGAAGAAGGGGATGCTGACCACATTGTACTTCTGCGCAACGGGCATATTGTCATCGATGTTGATCTTGCCGACCTTCATCTGTCCGTCAAAGCTTTCCGCCATCTTGGAAACCACGGGGCCCATCATCTTGCAGGGGCCGCACCAGTCCGCATAAAAATCCACCAGGACGGGGGTCTCGGACTTCAGAACATCCTGCTCAAAAGATTCCGTCGTAAACGTATATTCCATAGCCATTCCTTTCCGCATCGCGTGGATGCTTAAAACGTTTTCCTCTATCTGAGTCCTATTCTAACGGACAAATTTCCGAAAGTCAATATAGCAAAATTATATTTTGCTAAATATTTTTGAAAAAAAGAATACACCGGTCCCGGGGGCCGGCGTTTCCTATGGTTTTCATCTGTGAATCCGGTACTTGCAGATGGGATTCCCTGCGGCAGAGAACCTCTCCTCGTACTCGGTCATGACATTGCCCTCCATCAGGCCCTCATCCGCGTGCAGGTCGTAGGTGATAAAATCCGCCTTCCATCCGGCAGGCTCCAGCTCCTCCACGGCAAAATCGAAGAGCGCGCGGTTGTCCGTCTTAAACTCCAGAAATCCGTCCTTCTTCAGAATGCGGTCGTAGCGTGCGAGGAATTCCCGGGAGGGAAGTCTGCGCTTTGCATGGCGGTCCTTGGGCCAGGGATCGGAGAAATTCAGATAGATCCGGTCCACTTCCCCTTCGCCGAAGACCTGGTCCACGGCTTCCGCATCCATGCGCAGGAAGATGAGATTCTCCTTCGGATGCTCCTCCATCTTCTGCACCGCCCGCAGGAGAACGGCGGAATACTTCTCGATCCCGATGTAATTGATCTCCGGATGCTGCTCGGCGAGGGTATGCAGGAACTGTCCCTTCCCCATTCCAATCTCGATGTGGATCTCGTGATCGTTGCCGAAGCGGCTGCGCCACGTACCCGGGCAGCTGCCCAGCTCCTCTTCATTTACTACATAGGGAGTCTCCGCGATCCTCTCACGGCACCCTGTGATATTACGAAGTCTCATTTTTCGTTCTTTTCTTACTGATGATACAGCTTGGAATTCTGATATACGGGTTCGCAGGTCAGATTGATCCCCAGCTTGCGGAATACATTCATATCCACCTGGGACAGAATCACGCTGGAATGCACCTCGGATCCCTTCAGCATCTGAAGCTGCTCCATGGCGCGCCGCGCCAGGTCATCGTTCACGGCACAGATGGACAGCGCGATCAGGACCTCATCGGTATGAAGTCTGGGATTGTGATTGCCCAGATGCTGCGTCTTGAGGGTCTGGATCGGTCCGATGGTCTCGGGGGAGATCAGCTCCACCTTGTCCTCGATCCCGGCCAGGGTCTTAAGCGCATTGAGCAGCATCGCGGAGGAAGCGCCCAGCAGCATGCTGGTCTTGCCGGTTATGACACGTCCGTCGGGAAGCTCGATGGCCGCCGCAGGCTCTCCGGTCATCTCGGCCTTCACTTTTGCCGCGCTGACCACGGGGCGATCGTCGGGGGTGATCCCCGCCTGCTTCATCAGCAGCTCGATCTTCAGGATCTGACCGTCATCCGCCATGCCCTGCACCTTCTGGCACAGCGTGTTGTAATATCTGCGGATGATCTCCTGCTTGGCCGCCTCACGGGTCACTTCGTCGTCGATGATGCCGAAACCGGCCATGTTGACCCCCATATCCGTAGGGGACTTGTACGGGCATTCGCCCATAATCTTCTCAAAGGTGGCGGACAGGACGGGGAAGATCTCCACATCGCGGTTGTAATTGATCGTGGTCTCGCCGTAGGCCTCGAGATGGAACGGATCGATCATGTTCACGTCGTTCAGATCCGCGGTGGCAGCCTCGTAGGCAAGGTTCACCGGATGCTTGAGCGGGAGATTCCAGATCGGGAAGGTCTCATATTTTGCGTAGCCGGCCTTGATGCCGCGCTTGTATTCATGGTAGAGCTGGGACAGGCAGGTGGCCATCTTGCCGCTGCCCGGTCCGGGTGCGGTCACCACCACCAGACTGCGGGAGGTCTCAATGTATTCATTCTTGCCATAGCCCTCATCGCTGACGATCAGGGAGATATTGGAAGGATATCCGGGGATCGAATAATGCCGGTACACCTTCATCCCGAGGGACTCCAGCTTCTTCTGGTAAGCGACGGCGCTGGGCTGGGAGGCGAAGCGCGTCAGGCACACGCTCCCGACGTAGAGTCCGTAGCCGCGGAAGGCGTCGATCAGACGCAGCACATCCATGTCGTAGGAGATGCCCAGATCCGCGCGGACCTTATTTTTCTCGATATCCTCCGCGTTGATGACGATCACGATCTCGGCATGCTCCTTGAGCTGGCTGAGCATAGTGATCTTACTGTCCGGCTTGAAGCCCGGAAGCACGCGGGAGGCATGAAAATCATCAAAAAGCTTGGCGCCGAACTCCAGATACAGCTTGCCGCCGAAGGTTGCAATCCGCTCCTTGATCTTCTCCGATTGCATTTTCAGGTATTTGTCATTGTCGAACCCGATTTTGTGCATATGCTTCCTCTCCTTCACCCCGGATCACCGTAAAGTCGCTGTTTGCGACCTTTCCTCCGAAAATACTGTACCATTCTATCACATTCTCATTTTGAGCGGTAGAAGAATCCGAAGTTTTTTCGCGAAAGTCCACTGGGAAAGGGCCTGCTTTGCCCTGTCGGAATTCACCATATTTTCACATTCTTTCGCTTGCGTTCTGTCTTTTCCATTTTTATAATGAAAGTTAGTGTTCTCGTAATAGAATGGAGTAATGTATGGATAACAATCAAATGGACAGATACGATCCGAACGGACACGGGAACGGGTCCGGAGGCGGATCGGGAAACAATAACGGACGCGGCGGCCAGGGCAATGGCAATAACGGCCGCAGGCCGAGCAGCTGGGTCATGGCACTGGCGGTTCTGTGTACCGTGATCCTCGTCTTCCTCTTCTACAATTTCCTCTTCGGCGGAAACAAAACGTCCGTGGTGAAGGACTACACCGAGTTTCTGACGGATCTGGAGGCCGGGAGAGTGGAGTCCGTCACACTCGACGCGGAGAATGCGCAGCTGACGGTCACGCTGACGCTGAATGCGGTGCTCGAAGACAGCGCGCAGTCCGGCAAGGAGAATTCCGGTGAGAATACGCTGGAGCAGTATGCTTATTACATGTCGCTTCAGCAGGACCGCACCTACACCACCAATGTGATGGAGAGCATGGATTCTCTGACCGCCCGTCTCGAGGCGGCCGGTGTCACCGGCAATCGTGTGATCACCGCCTCGTCGAGTATTTTTACGGAGATCCTGATCGGCGTGATCCTGCCCGTAGCTCTGCTGTGGCTGCTCGCAAGCTTCCTGATGCGGCGTATGGGCGGCGGAAGCGGCCCCATGGGCGTCGGCAAGAGCACGGCGAAGGTCTATGTGCAGAAGGATACCGGCGTCACCTTCAAGGATGTGGCCGGTGAGGACGAAGCCAAGGAATCCCTCGTGGAGGTGGTCGACTTCCTGCACAATCCCGGAAAATACACCGGGATCGGTGCCAGACTTCCGAAGGGTGCCCTTCTGGTGGGCCCTCCCGGAACCGGTAAGACGCTGCTCGCGAGAGCCGTCGCCGGAGAAGCGCATGTTCCCTTCTTCTCCCTGACGGGTTCCGATTTTATCGAGCTCTACGTCGGTGTCGGCGCAAGCCGTGTCCGTGACCTTTTCAAGGAAGCCAATAAAAACGCGCCCTGCATCATCTTCATCGATGAGATCGATGCCATCGGTCGCAGCCGTGATTCCAAATACGGCGGCGGCAATGAAGAGCGCGAGCAGACACTGAACCAGCTCCTGAGCGAGATGGACGGCTTTGACTCCTCCAAGGGTATTCTGATCCTCGGCGCGACGAACCGCCCCGAGATCCTCGATAAGGCACTGCTCCGTCCCGGCCGTTTCGACCGCCGGATCATTGTGGACAAGCCGGACCTCAAGGGGCGTGTGGAGATCCTGAAGGTTCACGCGAAGGATGTAAAGCTTGACGAGAGCGTGGATCTCGATGCCATCGCTCTGGCCACCAGCGGCGCCGTGGGTTCCGATCTGGCCAATATGATCAATGAGGCGGCCATCAATGCCGTCAAGGAAGGCAGAGAATTCGTCTGCCAGCAGGATCTCTTCGCCGCGGTCGAGCAGGTGCTGGTCGGCAAGGAGAAAAAGGACCGCATCATGAGCGCGGAGGAGCGCAAGATCGTCTCCTACCACGAGGTCGGTCACGCCCTGATCAGTGCACTTCAGAAGAATTCCGAGCCTGTGCAGAAGATCACCATCGTCCCCCGCACCATGGGAGCGCTGGGCTATGTCATGCATGTGCCCGAGGAGGAAAAATACCTGAACTCCGAAGCGGAGCTGCGTGATATGATCGTGGGACTGCTCGGCGGACGCGCGGCCGAGGAGATCGTCTTCGGCAATGTGACCACCGGAGCGGCAAACGATATCGAGAAAGCGACTTCCATCGCCCGCAACATGGTCACCCGCTACGGCATGAGCAAGAAATACGGTCTGGCCGGCTTTGCCACGGTCGAGAGCCAGTACCTTGAGGGCCGTGTGGAGATGAACTGCTCCGATCAGACTGCCGCCGGAATCGACGACGAGATCGTGACGATCCTCAAGGACAGCTACGACAAAGCGCTGGAGCTTCTTCGCGACAACCGCGATGTCATGGACAAGCTGGCAGACTTCCTGATCGAGAAGGAGACCATCACCGGCAAGGAATTTATGGAAATCTACCGCAGGGAGAAGGGTCTGCCCGATCCCGAGGAAGAAAAGAAGGACGAGGACGGCGCGAAGGTCTCCGGCGAGACACCGGTTACGGCCGTTGCAACGGATGAGACGGTTTCGGAGGAAGCGCTTTCCGATGCTTCCGGCAACGAGGCCGGAGCCGACGCTTCCGGGACTTCCGATGCTTCCGGTACTTCTGATCCTTCCGACGCTTCCGGGGAACAGCCTCCCTTCCGGATGCCGCCGGCCTACGGAGCTTCCTTCCCGGAGGATGAGGACCGCGGTCAGTTCTCCGGATCCAAACTGGACTAAACGAAAGACACGGAAAGAGATCTTCATGAACCGATTCAAAATTATCCTTCGAAATTTTACGCACGCAGACCATTTAAGGATCAGGCTTCCCCTGGTCCTTCTTGGTGTATTGATCATGTCCTTTTCCCTCTCCTGGCTGATCCTGGTGGACTGGGGGACGGACCCCTTTACGGCCATGAATCTGGCGATCAGCGCGCGTCTCGGGATGAGCCTGGGCAACTGGCAGGCCATTTTCAACACGCTTCTTTTCCTGATCGTGATCCTCTGCGGAGGCACGGACATCGGCTACGGCACTTTGGCCAACATGATCCTCATCGGCTATCTGGTGGACTTTTTCTCCTGGCTCTGGGGTAAGCTGCTTCCCTTCAATCCCTTTATGGACAATCTTCCGCTGCGGATCGCGGGGATGATCGCAGGTGTCGTGGTCTTCGTCTTTGCCGCTGCGCTTTATATGGACGGCGGACTCGGTGTCTCTCCCTACGATGCGATTCCCTTCATCCTCGGAAGACGTTTCCCGAAGATTCCCATGCGTCCGCTTCGCATCTGCTATGATCTGGCCGCCTGCACGATCGCGCTGCTTTTCGGCGGAGCGGTGCATCCCGCCACGCTTCTGATGGCGCTCCTGCTGGGCCCGATCATTGTATTTGTCGGAAAGCTGTTCCAGAAGAAGCTCCCGGTCAGCGAAGCGTCCGCTCCGGAGGAGCATTCCGCTTCCGATACCAAGCAGACTCCCGGGATCTGATCCCGGCGATACATCCCTTTCCCGGAGATTTCTTATGAGACTGACCCGCCATGCACAAAATGCATATCGCGCGCCTTCCCCGGGCGGCCGCGCAGCCCGCGGCTTCCGTCCCATCTCCCGCCGCTTCTGCGGCTTTTTGGCGTGCGCAGTCCTGCTTGCTGGTTCGGTGCTCTCCTCCCCTCCGCTCACCGCGCTGGCGGATCCGGCGGACAATATCGCCTACAATCAGTCCCTTCCGATCGAATCCAATGAAATCGACAACTGGCCGGTTGGGCCGGTGGTATCGGCGCAGTCCGCTATCCTGATCGAGGCGACGACCGGGACGATCCTCTATGCCAAAAATGTGCATGCGCCGCAATATCCCGCTTCCACGACCAAGATCCTCACGACGCTGATCGCCACGGAGCGGTGTGATCTGAACGAGCTTGTCACCTTCTCGCACGCTGCGGTTTTTGACACACCGCGGGACAGTAATCACATCGCCATCGACGAGGGGCAGAAACTTACGGTGCAGGAGTGTCTGGAAGCCATCCTGATCCGTTCCGCCAATGAATGTGCCTTCGCGCTGGCGGAGCATATCAGCGGGACCACCTGGCAGGATTTCGGCGATATCATGAATGAACGCGCCACCGAGCTCGGCTGTGTGGATTCCCATTTTGTCAATCCAAACGGCCTGCCCGACGAGAACCATTACACCAGCGCGTACGACCTCGCGCAGATCGGGCGCGCCTTCTTTGCCAACGAGCTTCTGTGCAAGATTTCCACCACCCGCATCCTCCATCTCTATCCGACGCAGTACCAGCCGGACGAGATCATCGAGGCCAACGGAATGGGGCTGGTGCAGGGCAATACCTACGCCTACAAATATCTCGTCGGATGCAAGACCGGCTACACCGTAGACGCGCGTCACAGCCTCGTCTCCTGTGCGGAGAAGGACGGCCTGAAGCTGATCTGTGTCGTGATGCGCGATGAGGCCCCCTACCAGTACGAGGATACGCTTGCGCTCTACGATTACGGCTTCTCCAATTTCGAGCTGGTGAATGTATCCCAGGCGGAGACCAAATACAATATCAACGCCGACAGCTCCTTCTACAGCGGCATCGACATCTTCGGCAGTTCCCGTCCGATCCTGTCTCTGAACCAGAATGACTATGTGGTGCTGCCCAAGACCGTCACCTTTGCCGATCTCGAATCCACCATCTCCTATGACACGGAGGATGAGAAGCAGGCCGCTCTCATCACCTACAGCTACCACGGACAGTACCTGGGCGATGCCTCCGTCGATTTTGCCATCAACGACACGGAAGGGTATTCCTTTGAGCCGCTGCAGTCCGCGGCGCCCGCTGTGGAGGAGGAAAAGCCCGAGGAGCCGAATTTTATCTTCATCAATGTCGTGCGCATCGGAAAATATGTCGGGATCGGCCTCGGCGCGGTCCTGGTCATCGTCCTCATCGCACTGCTCGTGCGAAGATACCGCGCCACGCACCGCAACTGGCGCCGGGAATACCGCAGAGAGCAGCGCAGACGTTCCTCCCGCCTGTCCCACAGCTTCAGCGTCGCGCAGGAGCGCCGCAGCGCGCAGCGGACCGCCCGGCGGGAACACCGCAGACGGCGCAGGATGCGCAGGCGCCGGGACGGCATTTATCTGGACCGATAAAGATCAAAGCCATAAAAAAAGCACGTAAAAGTTGACTTTTACGTGCTTTTTTGTCTAGTTAAAACTTATCTTGCCAATCTTTATCACTTTGACATTATACCTATCGATTCATCGAGTGGCACTTTTATTTCGTCTGTCGCAAGACTCCCATCGCTGTAAACGCTGTGATCTGACCTATAAACAACTATCAATCTTATAGATAAAAGTATTAACGCAACTCCAAATATTGCATAAGTTCTGATCCATGTTGCGACGCCAATGCGTGGCTGCGCAAGATTTATGTCGTCTGTATAATACAGCACTATGGAATCACCATCATGCTCAGCGCCCATTCCTGT
>JAFYEE010000118.1 GCA_017544405.1 Lachnospiraceae bacterium | reverse complement strand
GTCATCTCGGGCCAGCCGAGGGTCTCAAACGGCCAGAGGGCGGAGGAGAACCAGGTGTCGAGCGTATCGGGATCCTGGGTGAAATGATCGTGTCCGCACTTCGGGCAGATCCCTGGCATCTCCTTGGCGACCACCACCTCGCCGCACTTGTCGCAGTAATACGCCGGGATCCGGTGTCCCCACCAGAGCTGACGGGAAATGCACCAGTCGCGGATATTGTCGGTCCAGTTGTAATAGGTCTTCTCCATGCGGTCGGGCACGAGACGGATCTCGCCATCCTTGATCGCCTTGACCGCGGGCTTAATCAGCTCGTCCATGCGCACGAACCACTGCTCCTTCACCAGGGGCTCGATCGTGGTCTTGCAGCGGTCATGGGTGCCGACATTGTGGACATGGTCCTCGATCTTAACAAGCAGGCCCTGCTCCTGGAGCTTTGCCACGATGGCCTTTCTCGCCTCGTAGCGGTCCATGCCTGCGAATTCGCCGCCGTTCTCATTGATGGTGGCGTCGTCGTTCAGGATATTGATGACCGGCAGATTGTGGCGCTTGCCGACCTCGAAGTCGTTGGGGTCATGCGCAGGCGTGATCTTCACGACACCGGTTCCGAACGCGCGGTCCACGTAGGTGTCGGTGACCACGGGGATCACCCGGTTCATGAGAGGGAGCATCACCTTGCGCCCGTGCAGATGCGTGTAGCGCTCATCGTCGGGATGGACCGCCACGGCCGTATCGCCGAGCATGGTCTCCGGACGGGTGGTGGCAAAGGTCAGAAACTCGGTCGTGCTGGGCTCTCCCGTAGCCTCATCGATCAGCGGATCCTTGATATGCCAGAAATGGCCGGCCTGCTCCTGGTATTCCACCTCCGCGTCGGAGATGGAGGTATTGCAGACAGGACACCAGTTGATGATGCGGGACCCCTTGTAGATATAGCCCTTCTCATACATCTTCACGAAAACTTCGGTCACGGCCCGGTTGCAGCCTTCATCCATGGTGAAGCGCTCGCGGTCCCAGTCGCAGGAGGAACCGAGCTTTTTCAGCTGGGAGACGATCCTTCCGCCGTACTCCTTCTTCCAGGCCCAGGCTCTCTCCAGGAACTTCTCACGGCCCAGGTCGTGCTTGTCGATGCCTTCCTTCTTCAGGGTCTCGATGATCTTGACCTCAGTGGCGATGGAGGCATGGTCGGTGCCGGGCTGCCAGAGGGCATTATATCCCTGCATCCGCTTGAAACGGATCAGGATGTCCTGCATGGTATTGTCCAGCGCATGTCCCATGTGGAGCTGTCCGGTAATATTCGGGGGCGGGATCACGATCGTGAAAGGCGTCTTGCTGTGGTCCACTTCCGCGTGAAAATACTTCTTCTCCAGCCATTTTGCGTAGATCCGGTCCTCGATCCCTTTCGGATCGTAGGTTTTTGCCAATTCCTTGCTCATACTCTCAACCTGCCTTGTCTTTAATTACTTATTTCTAATGAAGTCTAATGAACACGCGGAAAAAAGTCAATACCGGCCGCCGAAAAATGCGGTCTCAGCGCTCACATTTCCAAAAACTCACGCTGTAGGGAGCCAGCTCGCTTCCGCCGCCGAAGTCGTGCGTCTGCCCGGTGATCAGATCCTGCGCCTGTCCGCAGCCCGCGTCAAAATGGGCCGTGAAGGGATGCTCGTCGATATTGACGGCCACCAGCACGCGCTCATGCTCCGACTGTCTCTGGAAGATGCACTGCCGGTTCGTCAGAAGGAGGCTCTTAAAGTCTCCGTAGCAAAGTGCCTCCGACCCGGCTCTGGCCAGCGCCATCGCGCGGATGGTATCCGTCAGACCGTTCCACTCGGGAGCCGGCGTGCAGATGCGAAGCGCCGGATCCCCATCCTCCTTGCGCCCTTTCAGTCCCCACTCGCTTCCGTAATACACGCAGGGAATCCCGGGCATTCCGAAGACCAGCCCATAGATGAGCGGAAGATGGTTTTCATTATTTAAAATGCTCGCCGCCCGGGAGACATCATGATTGTCCGCAAAGCTCAGAAGATGCCTTCCTTTGTACAGCGTCCACTGTTCCGGCCCGAACTGGCGCAGCAGGCTGTGCACGATCTCAAAGAGATTGTAGCTGTTGAGCGCGCTGTGCAGTCCCTTGTAGCATTCATAATTCGTCACACTGTGAAGCCCTGCGTTAAAGAAACGGTTATAGTCTCCGTGCAGCGCCTCCCCCAGCAGGAAGAAATCCTCCCGGAGCCCGTCGCAGTGCTCCCGAAGCCTTCGCATGAAGTCATCCGGCAGGCAGTAGGCCACATCCAGGCGCAGTCCGTCGATCTCAAATTCCCGCACCCATCCGTCAATGGCGGAGAAAATATGCTGCACCACCTCCTCATTGCCCAGGTTCAGCTTCACGAGATCATAATTGCCTTCCCAGCCCTCATACCAGAGTCCGTCATTGTAGGCCGAATTCCCGTCGAAGGCGATCCGGGAAAACCAGCCGACATAGGGTGAGTTCTCCCGCTTCTCCAGCACATCCCGGAAGGCCCAGAAGCCACGCCCGACATGGTTGAAGACGCCGTCGAGCACGACGCGGATGCCGCTTGCATGAAGCGTGCGGCACACCTGCGCAAAATCTTCATTGGTTCCGAGTCTCGTATCGATCCTGGTGTAATCGCGGGTGTTGTATCCGTGCGTGTCGGATTCGAAGACCGGGGAAAAATAGATCGCGCCGATCCCCAGCTTTTTAAGGTGTGGGATCCAGTCCTCCACCTTCCGGATCCGGTGCTCGGGGATCCCGTCATTCTCAAATGGTGCCCCGCAAAAGCCCAGCGGATAAATCTGATAGAATACGCTTTCATATGCCCACATAAGCTGTACCTCTCTTTGCGTTGTTTTCTGATACGCCGTATCATAATCAGTTTCTCACAAACCATACGAAATGTAAAAAGGAAAACCGGCCCTTTTGGTTTCCATAAAATTATTGACCGTCTCCGTATCGGATCCTTTCTGCAGAAATTCCTGCAAGTCGGTTCTGACGATCCCTTTCAGTAAACACTGTCTATAAATGTCGTATTTGCGTGTCATTTTACCCTATATCCACAGAATCCACCTAGTTATCCACATAAGACACTGACGTCACTGTCTGTGTCTTTTTTCGTGTCATAATGAGCATTTCGCCTGCTATAAAATCATTTTGAACTTATGTAAAGGAAACATAAAACAGTTTACATAAGTGCATTGATTGTTTATAAATATCGCCTGTATTCGCATATTATGTCAACTATTCCGATACGGCGTTTCCGCTCTGTTCTCCTCCCTCTCCCCGCGCAACAAAAAACAAGATCTTGTGCCTTCTTCGTGCGAGACACAAGATCTTGTTTTTTCAGTTCCATTTTTCCCAGAAGTTCTGTACGGATGAGCCCGCGTTTTCCGCCCGGATCACGCGGTAGTTTTCCCATCCCACCGGATAGAGCTTGCGGTAGGCGCTCTGCAAAAACCGTCCATCCAGAAGTGCCACCACGCCGAGATCCCGCTCCGTACGGATCACACGGCCCGCCGCCTGCAGCACCTTGTTCATGCCCGGGAAGCGATAGGCGTAATCAAAACCGCTTCCGCCGTTTTCGTTAAAATAATCCTTCAGAAGCTCCCGCTCAAAGCATACCAGCGGGATTCCGGTTCCCACCACGATCGCTCCGATCAGGCGGTCCTCCTTCAGATCGATCCCTTCTCCGAAGATCCCGCCGAGAACGCAAAAGCCCAGCACGCTG